>CANAPP010000044.1 GCA_947363565.1 uncultured Lachnospiraceae bacterium
ATTCCTTATGAACCGTTGTACAGAAGGTGCTGTACGCCTTGTATTTGACCGCCTGGAAAAGCGTATGGGAACTTATGGATTCGCTTCCGTATTCCAATATATCTTAACAGACCGCGGCTCGGAATTTGGAGATCCAGCTGCACTGGAAACCGGAGTAAGTGGAATACAGCGTTCCAGCATTTATTACTGTGATCCCATGCAGAGCGGCCAGAAAGGCGGACTGGAACAGGCGCACACCATGCTCCGTATGGTTCTTCCCAAAGGAACCAGCTTTGAGTTTCTTACTCAGTGGGATGTAAACACGATTGTGAACCATATCAATTCAACCCCAAGGGAAATCCTTGGAGGAAGAACACCATACAGCATGGCGCTGGAAACATTTGGCGAAGAGGTGTTAAAAGCATTTCAGCTTAGGCCGATTGAACCTGACCAGGTCAATCTGACGCCTAAGCTGATCCGCTTTAACCGTTAACTAACTGTCTCAAAATCTGCTGTCAGACTGGAAGTAAACTTTTCACATTTTTTAAATGTGGCCGGTGGAATTCAGTCTTGCACACTGATATTCAGCGGCCCGTTTGCCATGCCTAAAAACAAAAATTATTTTGAGAAGTTGGCATAATTATAGCAGATATCGATAGTTTTTGCTCCACTGAAATTATGAAAACACTGAAAAATTTAACTCTATGTAGAATTTAACTCTGCACTGGAATTTAAAATTTCAAGTCAGCATTCGCACATAATCTTTTGTATTCACTCTTTGCTCGCAAATAACTATAGAAATTCCAAATATTTGCTGTAACCGGCAAACTCTTAAGATAATCAAACTTAGTAAAAACTTCGATCCCCTGTGCAATACACCACGAAAAGATATCCCGCATGTATAACCTAGCATCAGATTCTATTCTATTTCGTAAATACCCAAATTTAACGATATCCTCAGTCCCTCTTAGAATTAAATAAAACTTCACATTATAATATTCTACAATTACCCACTGTATACACATTTACACTCCTATATTGAATTTGATCTAATGCTACGTTTGAATCGTCACCAACTGCCTCGTCCTTAAAAGTATTTGATCTTCTACTAGCTTATTAATAATTTCCTCGTTGATTTTCTATTGCCAATATGTTGCCTCGAAATTATTATCCATTACTTTTCAACAATTCCTTCAAATGAGCAAACGGTCTATTTCCTCCACTTTCATCCATCGAACACACTGTCTTTTGTAAGTCTATCCACCAAACAGAGTTATCATTGCTAATCAAATTCTTTTTCAATAAAACCACTTCAAATTCAAAGCCTTTTTTATTCCAATTGTCATTTGTTATTCCTAGAATTGACATATCTTCGATTTTAATATCACATTTTTCTCCGCCGGATTGCACGATTTCTGTTTTTACATACTTACTATTTGAACCAAGTATTTTTACCTTTACTCTTTTACCTATTTCTGGGATCACATTCTCTTTTGATTCGATAATACCTCGATGTATTTTAATCGAATCATGATATGATCTAAGTCCATCATAAGAAAATCCAATTCCAAAATCTACATACTGATTCTCTTGAATTCCAGTAATTCGATCACTAATACTTTGTGGATTAAAATATACACTTTGCCGACCAAATGTAATATATGCTTTTCTGCCATTAAAACTATCCTTATTAGGTAACTCTCCTGTAAAAGAATGCAACGTTGTTATAGCACTTGTTCGATCCATTTGATTCAATTCAGAATTAGGAATCAATCTTCGAAGCCCCGTTCCATAATCCGCGATCCATTCAAACGGTATTGTTTTCTTTAGCAAATCTCCAGAAACATTCTTAAGATCCACTAACAAATCACTCAAATCCGATTGAACTTTAGAACTAGTCTCCAAAACCCCTTCTTCATATGCTTGAATAAACTTGACGATATATTTATAATAAAACGCATCTGGTGATGTAATTTCTAATGATGTCCAATTATCCAATTTTTTAAAAGCACTTTCAAGTTCTGAAATAGTGTCTTCAACTTCTAATGCTCTCAAAGCTTTAAACCATATTCTAAAATTAGCATTATTGGATGCATCATTCTCAATATTCTCCTCCATCATTGCAACTATTTCTCTGAGTTTTTCCTGACTTTTATCTGTATACAAATTATCTTGAATTTCCGCGTATTGAATACGTGCTAATTTTCTTCTTGCTTTCTTTACAATATCCGGTGTTCCAGAAGAAATCAACTGTCTACATATATTTTCAATTTCCACGCCTTTTGCTCGTGTCAACAATATATCTTCTTTAATTCTTTTTAGAAGAGCCATATTATGATTATTTATTTCACCTTTTCCACCAGATACTATAATTTCACAATCTTCAATAAGATTATCTATTTGATCATATAATTCTAATTGTTCTTTATCTGTAACAATTTCCGTAATTTTAAAATCTACACACCAACCACGAATTAAATCATAACAAGATTGAATTCTCAAGGATAATTCACATTCTGCTATATTTGATACAAATCTACTTGTATTTTCTTGTCTTGCCTCTTCAAATAATTCAAGTGCAAAAGCACGATCTGATTGTATTTCTTTCATACATTGAACAATACTCTCTAAATCTTCCTCATAACTATTTATTTTCCTAGAATGAGCGATTGCACTTTTAATAGCATCAATATGTAGCCTTTGTACTCTTGCAGAATATCCCATCGCTTTAATATGATACAAAGAACCAAACGAATACTGCTCTTTCTCTTTTGCATTTTGAATAGCATCGCTAATCACTTCAAATCCCATATTATAATTACGCACTGTGTAGAAATAGTATCTTGCTAAATGTCCTGCAAAATGAGGTTGTTCAGGATAAGTCTCAACAAGTGCATGAAATATATTTATAACAGCATTCTCACTATCATCATACTGATTTCTATTATATCTTCTATTTTCTTCAACCAATTGTGTAATTAACGGAGAATATACCCCTTTGATGTTTATTTCATTTTCTGCTTCATTTCCGTCTCTCTCAATAAAAAGTTTATTAAGAAGTTTTACTGTTTCTTCATCTGCTTCTGAATATTCATCTCGCCTACTGCTTTCAATAATATCTATTATTCGATCCGATAATGCATCAAATGAAATATTCTTTCCTCCTGAAAAATAGGTCAAAACTTCTTTCGTAAAAAGCGAGTATTTCAACTGAAAAGCAATCTTCTTTCCCGAAACATCATAAGCTGTCTTTATCATTGGTGCTAAAGCATATCCGTCACTTTGCATTAGCCTTAAAGTCTGTGCACTATAAACTGATTTAAAAAATTGTCCACTAACCTTATAATTTGCATAATCGGCTAATGCTAGGACAAATACAATATCTTTTTCTCTTTTTCCAATAGGCTTTAAACTATGTTTAACATATGTTTCGATTCCATTAAATTTTTCGTCAAACGCATACATTGCAAGAACAAATGGAAGTGCTTCTTCTCCCATTTGTGATATTCTTGCTCTTTCCACACATGCTTTCAATTTTTCTGCACAGGTCATATTAGTAGAATGTGGCAACAAATTATTCTGCATTTCGAGACATTGTGAATAACTAAATCTAATCAAATGTCTTTCCGCCAACACCCCCTCTTGTTTACGTGCAATATATACTATTACAAAAGAAAATTGACTATTTCTAAATAATTCACTTTGCAATTTTGAGGCTTCATTAAAACTCAAATTATTACTATCAACAAATATTACAATCCCTTTTAAGCTACGTCTATATATTTCTAACAAATAATTCACTAAATCCTTCTCAATGTATCTACTTACTATAACTGTAGGATAATCATCATGCAAAAGATATGCCATTTTACGCATAAATGTCGTTCCACCAAGTCCAGCTTCATACTCAACATTATAAACAAAGCGAGAACCATCCCGAATATGACGTATAATGTCATCTCGAATACCCAATTCATTTTTCTGTGTTATAACATAATTACTGTCATTAATAATATCCCAATCTGCTGGAATATCTCCTCTGAGAAATGCTATTCCTCTTTCTTGTTTCGTAGCCACATCATATGACTTATCAATATCAATGTACACCAATTCCATAACACTTCTCATCGCATTATAAGTATCAAAATCTACATATCCATGTTCTGGCGTAACACTTGGTATGTAAAGTTTATTTTCACTTACTTGGTTATATTCCCCAATGTTTGCAGCTATTTCTCTTGATAAATCTTCAAGAGATAAATCATAAAATTTACAAATTTCCTCATCTACTGAATTTCCACTTAATATATTGTTTTTAACAGCAATATTATCACTATCTAAAAAGTGTACTCGTAAATCTTCCGAATCCCTATATATGTCTCCAAAAGTTTGTAAAATACGATTCGTTGCACGCATAAACGAGGAACATCCCAACACTACAAGTTCTATGTTTAAATCATATTCTCGAGCAAAAGCATCCAACAACACGCTAAAATGTCGTCCAATATATTGACTGGCTAAATGTTTATCATCTAATATTTTATCTTTTGTTTTTACAGTATTTTTTCTTCCATTAACCTTAATCCAATATGTCTGTGGTGTAACAGGCAATTGCTCACTCGATGTGAAATCGCAAAGATACTTTTTTGCGACTGTTTTCCTATCAGATAATGACACATACTGATCAAATAAATCTTTTCTAGAATCATTTGTATCTTGATAACTTAAATCTAATACTAAATCCCAATCTATACGAAATAAATTGCGTATTATTTCCTCGTTGTCTATACAATCTGTCAAAAGAATATATCTTCTACTTCTATTTGGTTTAAAATAACCGCAAGAAATGAATAGTTCCTCCCATGAATCAGGATAATTATCAGTTATGCCTTTCAATTCATTTTTGTCTTCATCTGACAATACTAATGTAGTAATAAATTTATATAACTCATCCATTGTCTGAATATATGCAGAAGAATCCGGTTGAGTTCCATCATGCTTATATCCATTAATTAGCCCCGAACGAACTGATTCATTATCCATATTAGAAAAAGCTATAATACCCACTTGCGCAAGTTCACTTTGAAAATCTCTTTTTATAATCTGGAATAAATCATGTGTTGTCATGTTTCGTTCTTTAACACTCCCGTTTATTTCCACAAGTTTAACAAAGCGACATTTTCTATCCCATTCATTATATTCAGAACTATTTGGGTTGAGCTGTAATAATAGATTATATTTATGAAAAACCACATATTTCTCTGACCACTCAACCGCTGCAGCCAACTTCAACGCTGCATTAGACAATTCTTGTGCTGCCATATTATAATTTCTTTCTAATATAGCCGTTCTAAACCTTTTATAACACTTTATACTATCATTATAAGCAGAAATAATTTGCTCCTTCTGTCTAAAATTTCTTGCTGCAATAATTTTATTATATTCACATTCTGCCTCTTCAGATATTCTAATACTCATAATATTCCTCCTATAATTTCATTATTTTATCATGATATTCCGACATAATCATAGTATTGGCAATAACTCATTTTTAACAAAAATATATAATGCCCTTCTGTACTATTGACTTTTATTGTACCATATTTTCTTAGTTTTCTCATCTATTAACTATCATTTTATTTAGCTTTACTACATACACACATCATTTCTATCTGTGTGTATTCTGCTGTATTTAAATCAATTTCTTAACTATATCTACATTATCCACATACTTTTCTAACAGTACATTTTTTGGCAAGCACATGCCCGATACCGCAGGCCTGATAAAGTTCCTTGATTTCCCCGTCCATCTCTCCTTTCTCCCCAAGCAACATAGCCGCCAGCGTATTGCCGTCCTTTTCCCCCAGGACTTTGCACAATTTTCCCTTCCACCTCTGCCTGAACCGATACAGCGAATCTTTCATCTTTTCAGCAGATGTGCGCGGGCTGCCCCCTGTCTTTTCTATGGACTCTGCCCACACATTTGCATGGATATCCTGCTTCTGGTAATACCGTCTGCTGTCAAAATTCCCCGGATTCCTCGCCTCCTCAAAAAAGCCGATATTTCCCCGGATCACAAGGGTATCCCCGATGCTTACATCATATTTTCCTTCATCATAAATAAGTAATCTGGATTCTCTCAGCGACCGCTGATGATTGTCAATAGAATTATCTTTAAGATATAATACTTGATATTTTTCCTTGTCTGCCTTTTGGTAAACTCTTCCCTTGAGAAGAATCTCCTCGTCCTCCTTAAAGGAAAGCTCCGCCGCGGAAGGCCGAAGTTCCTTGATAAACCTCTCACCTCCCAGGGCAGTCCCGATCCAAATCATCAGGCAAAAGCACAGACAAATACTGCATAATGGCCTGTTTTTCAATCTTTCTCCTTTTCCTCCACTAGTTCTAAATTCCGCGAAAACGGCTTTTCCAGGGTAATGTTATCCTGATACACTGCATCTGTTTTCCCATTTATCAGAATCTGCACCTGGCCCATCTCTCCTCCTTCTACGATTGAATTCACCACCGAATAGATCCTAACCTCCGGGCTGATCTTATAGTCCATATTGAGGAAACCTTCATCAAAGTTCACATAACAAATTCCCTCCCTCACCGATACGCCTAAGATCTTCGTCTCCGGCGGCAGCGTCGGATATGTTCCCTCCATGGACGGCCCCTTGATGAGCTGTTCTACGATCCGCTTCTCCACGGATATGTTACTGTTGTACCTGACACTCACCTCTTCCTCGGCCAGCTTATCGCCCGATTTATTGGCGAAAAACAGATGCAGGGTTCCCTCCTGATAAGAGTGCAGGGTAGATCCGGTATTTTCCACAAAGGAATCATGGTTCATATAACCCTCTTCCTTCCCTTCACTGTCACGCAGCGCCCTGCCTCCTACGGTGAACCGGATGTAATCAACGCCGCCGAGCTGCTCTAGTGTATGAACCGTAGCCGCTCGAAAAAGCACCTCCTCCGTCTTGTCCATCCGAAAGTAGGTATCCGCAAAATCTATCTCCAGGTCAGAGTCTTCAAGCCTCCAGTCATTGACTTTAATATACTCCGGCCAGGCACTTTTATAGTCAATAGAATCCGGGGTCTTGCCGAACTCCTTGATCATCGCATCAATCTGGCTGTCGGTACTGCCGTCCGGCAGCTCATATGTCTCCGGCACAAGCCCGGTCCCTTCCGCATTGACATAGTAAATATACGTCCTGCCCCCATCCGGCACCGTCCCCTGCCCGCATCCTCCGAAAAGGAAACACAGACAGAAAAGCCCTGCCGCGAATCTATCATATTTTCTCATCTTTGAAACCTCCCTGCGCCGATACCACCCTACACTACGTATTTCAGCGGAATTCGTATGGTAAATGTCGTCCCCTCGCCCACTTGGCTGAACACCCGCACAGACCCTCTGTGCATAACGACGATATTTCTGGCGATGGAAAGCCCCAGCCCTGTTCCGCCGATTTCCCGGGAATGGGACTTATCCACGCGGTAAAACCGCTCAAAGATATGATCCTGGTCTTTTTTCGGGATACCCGCCCCCGAATCCGCCACCTCCACGTAAAATACCTTGTGGTCCGCATTCAGGGAAACATGCACCCAGCCGTCTTCTTTGTTATATTTGATCGCATTTTCCACAAGATTCGTGATCGCCAGCGTAAGCTTCACCTCGTCGACCTCCGCATTTACCGGGCGGAAGCTCTCGAAGATCATCTCGATATTATGCTGCCTGGCGATAGGACCCAGCCGCTTTAAAATCCGCTCGACCAGCATATTGATATCCTCCGACCGGATATTCATGGTGGCCGCAGTCTTATCAAGCCGCACTAAGGACAAAAGGTCGTCGATGATCTTGCTTTCCCGCTCAATCTCTTCCGACAGATCCGCCATAAATTCCTGATACAGCTCCACCGGAGCGCCGTCCTGCGAAAGCAGCGCATCCGAGAGCACCTTCATCGAGGCCAGCGGCGTCTTCAGCTCATGGGAGACATTGGACACAAATTCGTTCCTGGAATCATCAAGAACCTTCATCCTTCCCAGCATCTTATTGAATGCCTCGGAGAGAAGCTTCGTCTCTGTGTAAGAATATTCCTTCAGGTAATCGTCCTCGTACCCTTCCGTCACCGCGCCGATGGATCTGGTGATCCTGTGGAACGGGCGTACCATAAGCGTACCTGCCAGAAATGCCAGGGCGATAATGATGATCCCCGCCATAGCGATCACAAGATCCGCTTTGCCAAGCAGGCTCTCTAAGTTCTCCGCTATGGAATCCGTGCACATACTGACCAGTATAACGCCCCTGATCTTGTCCGAGCCGCTGTCAAAAATCGGCGCCGTCACCTCGATAAACCGGTTCCTGGCATCGTAGTTGCTCGTATGTTCCCCGCCAAAACAGCGTATGACATCCTCGGAAACAATCGTCTTGCCCTTGTCCATATTATACGTGTCTTCAATGATATGATAATCCGTGTCGATCACCATCACACGCCCATTATAAATATTCGATAACTGGGTAAGCTCTAACTGAATACTTTCCGACGTAACTTTCGTAAGATAATCTGCCGTACTTAGCTGGTTACAAAGAATTGTGCACTGATTCTGGATCTCGGCAGTGTGCATCTCCACCGCCTGTTTTTCGTAATTCTTAAGGATTACCGCTCTCATGACCACGGCCGGGATAAGACCCGCCAGAATGATAAGGACCGTGATCCGAAAGCGGAGGCTCCTGAAAAAATTAATCTTTACATATTTCCTAACCCCTAAAATAATAACCAACTCCCCACTTCGTATAAACATACTTTGGATCGCTCGGATTCGCTTCGACCTTCTCCCTGAGGCGTCTGATATGTACATCCACGGTCCTTGCGTCTCCCGGATACTCGTAGCCCCATACGATATTGAGCAGATTCTCCCTGCTGTATACCTTGTTGGGATTCATGGCAAGAAGCTCTAAAAGGTCGAACTCCTTGGCAGTAAGGTTCACTTCCTTTTCCCCGATGGTGACCCTGCGGCTCTCACAGTCAATCCTCATATCACCTTTCACGATCGCCTTCGGGTTCTTCCCTTTCCCGTCCTTCTTCCCGGTACGGCGCATAATTGCCTTGATCCTCGCCTTTACCTCTAAAATGTTAAACGGCTTGGTAATATAATCATCCGCGCCATACTCAAGCCCAAGGATCTTGTCCATATCATCGCCCTTGGCCGTCAGCATGATAACGGGTACATCAGAAAATTCCCGAACCTGCTGGCACACTTCAAAGCCGTCAAATTTGGGCAGCATAACATCAAGAAGAATCATATCGTAATTGTTCTCCCTGATCAGCTTAAGCGCCTCTTCGCCGTCATAAGCCGCATCCACCTCCATGCCGTCCTGCTCCAGGCTGAACCGGATTCCCTTAACGATCAACTTTTCATCATCAACAACCAGTACCCGTTTACTCATACTCCATCTCCTTATCAGACTGTTATCTGGTCTTTTATCTTATTGAATACGCCGTCCTTGATCCCTTCGATCTTTTTTACATCCTCCACGGACTGGAAGCCCCCGTGCTCCTCACGGTATCTGATCATCGCGTCCGCTTTGACCTCCCCGATACCGGTCAATGTCATCAGTTCCTGCTTCGAGGCGGTATTAAGATTCACTTTGCCGCTGCCCGCGCCGGATGCTATGCCACCGGCTCCATTATTTCCGGACACCGTCTGGCCATCTCCATCTGTACTGCCCGCGGCCGTCTCGTCCTTTGCAGGCACGTAGATCTGCTGGCCGTCTGATAACCGCTCAGCCTGATTCACCGCCGCTGCCGCCGCTTTCTTTGTCATCCCACCGGCCTCCTCTATAGCCTCATATACCCGGCTGTCAGCCGCAATCTTATAGACGCCGGGACTTTTTACCTGGCCGCACACATCTACGTAGATAAAGCCTGTGTCTGCGGCGCCATCCAGGGCTTTCGGATCCTCCCCGGCAGCTTCCCGCAAATCGCCCTCTTCTTTTGTACTGTCTCCGGCGCCGTCCTTTGCCCCTTCACCCGAGCCATCCTCCATGTCCGCCGGTATCTCTGTCTCATCCACACTGACGAGGGCACTCTCCTCCCCCGCATCTTTCCTGCAGCCTGCCGTCGCAAAGGCCGCGCATAATAACATCACCCATAATACAACATTTTTTCTGCTACGCATAAAATTCCTCCTTACAGATGTCGAAACTGTAAATACCCCTCCTATGCCTAGACAGATTTTATTGTACTATTTCCACTGAAAAATTGCAACTCCAACAATGGCAATAATCATACCAATTACTTTTCTCCACTCCAAAGGCTCCTTTTCCACACCGAAAAGCCCCAGAAGCTCAATGACATACGCCACGATAAGCTGGGAAACGACGATCAGGAGCGCCGCCTTCGCCGGCCCTAATTGCTCCATGCTCTTGATGACCGTCCACGTGATCCCCGCGCCGATCACACCGCCAAGCAGCACATATTTAGGCTCTACCTTCGCGATCGTCCCGATATTGTCACGCCCTGCGATAAACCAGGCGATCAGACATACCGCAAATGCGCTGAGCTGCACCCAGCCGTTGCTGACCCACATGCCTGTCGTCTTCGTCACCTGTGTATTGAACACGCCCTGCACACTCATGAGCGCTCCCGAGAGCAGCGCAATAAAAAAACCAATCATTTTCCTATACCTCCTGTTTTCCAGTAGTATGTCCAATGACCGGCTTTTCTATGAAAAATATCTTTCCGCTTATTTTCCGAAAACTTCCGCCGCCGCTTTCATATTTTCCATAATGGGAACCTCAAACGGGCATCTCGTCTCGCAGGCGCCACACTGGATACACTCGCCTGCGTGGTGTTTTAACACCCCGTAGTGCTCCCTCACTGTCTCCGGGATCCCCCTCTGGGCCTTCGCCAGGTTCAGAAATCTGGTGACGGACGCAACGTCGATCTTCTTCGGACACGGCGCACAGTGGCTGCAGTACATGCAGTGCCCTTTCCAACTGATATTTGGAAATGAGGCAAGAACAGGCGCATAGTCCCTCTCCTCATCAGACGCTTCCTCATAGGCAATGCTGTTCTCAAGCTCATCTGCCGTGCGTGCACCGGAAAGGACTGCCGCCACCGCCGGACGGGTCAGCGCGTAGTGGATACACTGGTTTGCCGTCAGTGCCTTTCCGGCCGGAGACATGGCCGCATCCAGAAGGTCCCCGCCTCCGAACGCTTTCATCACCGTAATCCCGACACCCCGCCGCTGGCAGGTCTCATATAGCTTCTGCCGCTCCGGGTCCATATTTACCAACGGCGCCGCGTAATTCTCATCCCTCCACAGATCTTCCACGTCCTCGCTGGCCGGCTGGAGGTCATAGCAGGGATTCACGCTGAACATCAGCACTTCTATGTACCCGCTCTCTACCGCCGCAAGGGCAACCTTTGGATTGTGGCTGCTAAGCCCGATATGACGGATCTTTCCCGAGCGCTTAAGTTCCTTTACATACTGAAGGATCTCTCCTTTTTCAATCGTCTTCCAGTCCTCCATGGAATCTACATAATGGATCATTCCCACATCGATGTAGTCTGTCCTTAAAAGAGACAGACTGTCCTCGAAAGCCTCCCTCACCTCCCCGATTTCCCGGGAGCGCTTGTACTGCCCGTCCTTCCAGACCGAACAGATGTGGGACTGGATGATGAACTTTTCCCGCCTGCCCGCAAGGGCATCGCCAACGCTTCTTCGCACCTCGGGGTCGGAGGTGTAGAGGTCAAAATAATTGATGCCGGCTTCCTCTGCGATGTTAAGGAAAGCTTTTGCGTTCCTGTGGTTGTCGCCGGCAAATCCCTCGCAGCCTATGGCGATCTCGCTTGCTTTGATTCCTGTGCTGCCTAGTTGTCGGTATTGCATGTTAGATTTCCTCCTTAATTTTTCTTCTGATATCTGTGTGTATTATTGTAACATAATCCGCACCACAATTATACCACTATTCAAATAGTATATCAGAAAAATGGCGCTGCCGATCACAAACAGCATGACATCTTGGTACGCCAATCCTTATTCTTGCATTTTTGTGTATTAATTTGTCAACAACGTCTGAGAATTAATATTAAATTCTCTGCTATTCTAATATAGGATTTCCAACAAAATGCCGAACACCCTCTTGAGTTGTGTCCATATCAACTTTATTATTTTTAATCTTCCCAATTTCTCCAAAATCAATAGTTATTGTTTCCCATAAATCATCATAACCTTTCAACGTGAGGATGTTATCTGTAATAGAGATATTAACAATTTTTGCATAGTTTTCCATTGGAAGAAACGTATCGCTTTTACTAATATCTATATATACACACAAATCCTTATTTTTCAGCTTAACCTTTGTAATAGTTTTATCCTCTTTAATAGCTTCAATATTCTTTACAGCCTTTACAAAACTTTTGGGTGATATATCGGCAGCAACAATTTCATCAATAGGCTTTTCATCTAATTCTTCTATATCACCATTATCAAGATACACCCGATATTCTTTTAAAACTATTCCGCTGAATAACATCTTTGCATCATGTTCTTCCTTTTTAACATATTCATATATTGTCACATCTAAGAATTCTCCCATTACCGTTATTTTAGTAGTAGTTTTAAAATTAAAGTTTATAATTGCATGAATTTCATCATCATTTTCGAAATAATTTTCATAATAACTCAACACATATTTTTCTATATCTATATTTTCTGCAATTTTTGCAACTCTCCATTTCCCTGTTACATCATTCCTAACCTCTTGCACACTAATTGGTGATTCTATGTCTTTTATATCTCCATCACTCACACCATACATATCACTTCTATGTGCTATCTTTTCTTTTCCGCTCTCAACATTTTCTTCATCTGACTCCCCGCCAAACATACTCACCAACAGGGTTAATCCAATAAACACCGCAAAACAAATCAGCACTGGCTTTAAGCACCCGCCCCCCTGTTTCTTCCTGCACTGCGGGCATATCTTCGCATCAACCGGCATATCGCTTTTACAATGCTTACACTTTTTTGCCGGTTTCTGCTGTGTTTTCTCCTGAATTTGAGCATTCTGCTGTTTATTTCCCCCAGGAGCAGCCAGTTTCATCGTATGTCCACAGCTTGGACACTTAATAATGCCATTAGTTACATTACTTATTTTTGTTCCGCATTTCGTACATTTCACAAAAGCCATCTTTTTCATCCTCCGCTCTCTTCCTCGTATATAATCCTACTTTATCTTACTTTATCCTATTTAATGGTATATGTCAACTTTTATCGTATATAGTAATTCATAGTTACCGCCACCCAAGTACCGCAACTCTTTCCCGACATACGAGGTAAACCATATGAAACCACTGAAAAGCAAAGTCAGCATCACCCTTGATTCTGACCTCATCGAAAAGATAAAGCTGCTCGCCGAACAGGACGATCGTTCTTTCTCGCAGTACATCAACATGATTTTGAAAGAACAATTGAAAAATCCTGAACGCAAGTCAAATACCCCGCAGCAAACTACAAAACATCAAGCTTGATGCCCTGCTAAGCTGCGGGGTATTCGACCCTCGCGGCAATAAAGAAACGCAGACCATCTGTGTTTCTTTACTATACCCTTTTTTATTCAATTTTTGGTATGCTACCAGCATACATTTACGCAAGCAGCGTATCTTTTATCGCACAGAGGAATACAGCGATAAACAACAGCAGAACTTCTAATACTGCATATACCGCAATACGGGCAATCCGATTTTTCTGTCTCAGCACAGGAAAATATCTCTGACATCCGCAGTAATCCCACACAAACGCTACAAACGCCATCTGAGACAGCCAGATAAAAAACTGCTCGGAAACCATCGCAATTCCTTCAATGACCTTGCCCTCCTTTGTTACCTCCATAGAAAAACAAAGACTGGTAATTAATAAATAACCCAACACCGCCGTTACCATCTTCCAGGGAGTCCTGCTCCGAAATCCAGGCGGCACCAGTCTCTTTACTGTTTTCCCCAAACTCTTCTCTCCGTCATCATACTGGGGATAAAGCTCCTTAAGGTGCGACTCCAGCTCTCCTGCCGTCTGATAGCGGTCCTTCGGGTCCATTTTCATACATTTTTCAACCACAGGCGAAAGCCTGCCCCGCAAAGTCTCCTGGTAAGGCAGTTTCCCAAGGAGCATATAATTCAACAAGACTCCGGCAGAATAGATATCCGTCCGCCCGTCCGTCTGCGAATGCCCCTGCTGCTCCGGCGCCGCGAACCCTTGTGTTCCCAGGACTTGTGTATCTCTCCTCTGTCCGCGTTTTACCTCTCTCGCTATATTAAAATCAATGATTTTCACCTGGCCCAGATTGCTTATCATTACATTCTCTGCCGTTAAGTCCCTGTGTACAATCTGCGGTTTCGCATGATGGAGGATACCAAGCGCCCGGCATATTTCCAGAATGACCTCCACCCCTTCTTCCTCGCCAAACAATCTCTCCCGCAGCATTTCTTCAATATTTCTTCCCTCAATGTATTCCTCTATGACAATCAGCTCATCTCCATTCCTTACGCACTCATAGATAGCAGGAAAATACGGGGCAGGATTCCTTTTCACAAAATCATAAATATCAGATAATTCTGCATTTACATGCTTTTCTACACATATATTGCCGTAAATCTTATGACGCTTTAACCGGATATTCTTTCTGTCATTTAATTTCCCCAGATCCCGATACTGCGACAGACAGTATTCTTCTTCGATCTTCATTTTTCTCTTGCTTTTCCCTCTGTAAAATACTATGATTAATTAAAAATCGCAGGAGGCATTTCCCATGATCTCCCCAACAACGGATGAACTATTAAAACAATTAAAAAAGACATCTACCGTCGCCGCGCTTGAAAAATACACGCAGGAAATCATGTCGCACTGCCCCGCGCAATCCTTCCCGGAATATCTGAATCAGTGTCTTAATGCCTCAGGACTGACACCTGCACAACTGATCAAGGATGCCCAGATCCAGCGCAATTACGGCTATCAGATCTTAAACGGAACACGCAATCCGGGGCGCAGCCGGGTCATCGCCCTGTGCCTTGCCCTTTCCCTGCCCTTAGAAGACACACAGCGCGCCCTCACTCTGGCGGGCGAGAGCATCCTGTACCCCAAAAGCCCCCGGGACAGCATACTGATCTTCTCCATAAACCAAAAAATGTCTGTCGCCGATACAAATCTTCTTCTCGACAGCAAAGGCGAAGAAACGCTCTAAGGTATCCCGTGCGGATACCTATTCATATTAAATTATTCCAAACATTTCCAATCCCCTCTACTTTACACACGCTCATAATACGGACACTTCCTCCTAATACACTCCCGATTTTCCCCCGAGAACCCGCACCGTATCTCCTCCGGCACTTCCATCCGAACCCCAAGATTCTCCGCCGTGAACTTCACCGCCGCCACAGCCGCCGTAAAGGAATTCCGCTTGCAGCACCTCGGCCCGCCAAGCTCTCCGATAGACTTCAGAGCCTCGGCAGTCATGCGGTTCGAAAGCCCCCAGGACTTTCCCGTAAGAGGCGTTGCCTTCGTGACAATACTCATAAACATGCCCGCACTCACCGCAGCGCCGCAGCATCCCCACAGCCCGCAGGAGCCGCCCGGGTATTCACTCCCCCGCGACCTTATCTCCTCCAGCGCAGTTTCAAACACTTCCCGCTCCAAATACAAGGCATTCTCATCTCCTGCTAATGCCTTATCTTTTGCTGCCCTATCTCTTGCTCCCTTATCCGCCGCAAATCCCCCGCAATTATAATACGCCGTAAGTAACGCCGCCCCCACCATCACATGATGCTCCGGCCCGTGCATATAGATGTAAGGCTCCTCCATCAATCCCTGCATGAGCTCCACAGGATTTTTCGAGGCACTGTTTTTACACCCCTCAAGGATCACTTCAATCCCCTTCGCCCCGTGGCACTCATCGCACACATAATGCCCGTCCTCGCACCCGGCATGGCTCTCAAACTGCCGATGGCACATGACGCACTCCATCTGCCTTGCCTTCTCATCGTATACAATGGGCTTGCCGCACACCAGGCAAGCCCCCTCTCCTCTTTTTTTCATACCATATCTCCTATCGGATAAAATGTGTTGACACCCGCTCTTCCTTCTCCGGAAGTCCGTACTTTTCCTTCCCAAGCGCGATGCTCTTCATGAGAAACGCCATATTCTTTGCCAGCACACGCATGGTCTGCAAGCCTTCCCCGTCTTTTTCCGCCTCTCCCGGCGTCCTGCCGTGAATGCTGTTCCAATACTGGCTTGACGCCACCGGCATACCGGAAATCGTAAAATACTTATTCAGCTCGTCAAAAGTAGCAGACAGCCCGCCTCTCCTTGCCGCAACAACGCTCGCTCCCACCTTCATCGTCTTGTCAAAACCTGTGCTGTAAAACAGACGGTCAAGAAATGCGATCAGCGTCGCATTCGCCGATGCATAATACACCGGACTTCCTACCACAATCCCGTCACACTCTGCGAACTTAGGCGCAGCCTCATTCACCGCATCATCAAACACACATTTTCCATTCTTCGCACAAGAGCCGCAGGCGATACATCCCCTGACTGCCTTATTTCCAACCTGGAGAATCTCCGTCTCGATGCCTTCCTCCTTAAAAATCTTCTCCATCTCCCGCAAAGCAACGTATGTATTCCCCTCTGCACGGGGACTTCCGTTAATCATTAAAACCTTCATTCTAAGCACCTCCTATGCAGGTAATTCTAACACATCACGGCTGCTTTCTCAATAGATGCCTCCTCCAATCTTTACAGGTTATCCGAATCCAGAATGATCGTAAAGGGGCCGTCGTTGACCAAGCTGACCTTCATATCTGCCCCGAACTGCCCTCTTTCCACAACCGCAACCTGCTCTTTGCATTTTCCGATAATGTACTCGTACATCTCAGACGCCATGTCCGGCGCCCCCGCCTCGATAAAGCTCGGGCGGTTGCCCTTTTTGCAGTTGGCGTAAAGAGTGAACTGGGAGATCAAAAGCAGCTCTCCGCCCACACGCTCAAGCGACAGGTTCGTCTTCCCCTGCCCGTCCTCAAAGATTCGAAGCCCCAGAAGCTTCTTCACCATCTTATCCGCGATCTCCCTTGTGTCCGAATCACAGACACCGATAAGCACCATGAATCCCCGGCCAATCTTTCCGAGGGTCTCGCCGTCCACCCTGACTTCACTTTCCGACACTCTCTGTACTACAAATCTCATCTTTTCCTTACTCTGCCTTTCCTCTTAATTTCTCCGTCCAGAACTATGCATCCGCTGTTTTTCAATTTTATCACAAAAGGCACAGATGGACAAATATTTTCTGGACGCACGTCCGGAACGGGTGCCTCAGATTGTCCTTAAGCCGTTCAAGCTCATCGCTGAGCGCCGTACTCTCCTCCTCCATCTTCCGAAGCAGGGTGACATTTGTCTCGGTAACAAAACGGATAAGGTCATTAAGCAGATAAGGATTATCCTTCTCCCATTTGCGCAGATGATCAAAATCCATGTCAAACAGATCCGCATCTTCTTCATCCATATACACCTTCGCAACCTCCCGGTTGCCCTGGCGGTACTGTTCGGTAAACCTTCTGGCCTCCCCGGCAGAAAACATACTGCTTTTATACTCCTCCCCGGAAACAGCGCTGATCTTAAGCAGGTGTTCCCGCAAAAAATTGCTCTCACCGCCCGTAAGGTCAGGAAGGGAATTGATGATCCGCTTGATCTCGCAGGTATTCTCGGTAAGGCTTTCGTTATTCGTTGGTCTTGGGATCACATATTCATCCGTCAGCCCAAGGCCGACCGCCTCCAGGAAATTTGCCTGGATCATACCGCCCGGGAAACTTTTGCGGTCATAACGTCTCACTGTCATACTCTCCCTGCCAAGAACATCCGCGATCTTCTTCAGGCCCGCGCAGTAGTCAAACCGGGACATCTGCAGGATATTTTCCAGATACTCCTCCCTGGAGTGCGACACCTTCGACCTCCGGCTTCTGGTCCCTTTCACGCGCTGCCGCCACAGCGAATCGATAAACGCATCCTGCCTGCGCAGATAGACGATGATCTTCACCGCAAACCGATGCTCATCGCAATACGCCTTAAGCTTTGCCCAGTCCGGCGCCCGGCCTTCACTGCTTGCCGCCCAGATCCCCTCATCGGAAAGGATCACATTGTCATACGTTTCAAAATTCTGCCGGATAACCTCCATTCCTTCCAAAAACCGGCGGGTTTCTTCCTCCGGCCGGCGCACTCCGTCCCTGATGACCGGCCGTTGGAGGAACAGGGCATTCCTTCTCCTTCCAAATCCCGGATAAGAAAAAGGCATCTTCGGGAAACAGTATCCCTTCTGGTTCAGCACCTTTTGATTTTTCGCGCAAAACTCCTGTATGGCACAAGTTCCCGTCTTCGTTGTGCCGATATGTAAATATAAAGTTTTCATTACAATTCTCCTGTCTGTTTTTCAATATTACATTGTCCTATAAATTATCACAGGAAAATTATAGTAGTATTAAAATCCCCGGCTAACTTTGTGAAAAAGCAACCGGCATTATCCATTAACCCGCTTCTTCTCCGGAAGCTGCGCCAGTATGATCGCCACGAACATCAGTACGCAGCCTGTCCCCTCCCGCACGGAAAGGCGCTGTCCAAGTATAATCCAGCCCGCCAGCACAGAAAAGCAGGATTCCAGGCTTAAGATCAGTGACGCAACCGCCGGGTTTACATTTTTCTGTCCCACGATCTGCAGGGTGTAGGCGACGCCGCTTGAGAGCACGCCGGCATACAGGATCGGCCCTAAGCTTTTGGCCATCGCCCCAAGCTTAGGCGTCTCCAGCACAAACATGGGAACGAGAGACAAAAGTCCGCACACGAAAAACTGGATACACGACATCTTCACCCCGTCAGCCCGCGGGGAAAAATAATCAATGACCAGGATATGCATGGTAAATACAAGCGCACACAAAAACACTAAGATATCTCCTTTTCCGATCGTCAGCTTCTCCGTGATACATAAAAGGTACAGACCGACGAGCGACAGCGCCACCGCAGCCCACACTTTCGCGCCGATCTTCTTATGCAAGAATATCCCGCATACCGGTACGATGACGATGTAGCACGCCGTGATGAACCCGGCCTTTCCTACTGTCGTATATTGAAGGCCCACCTGCTGGAGGCTCCCGGCCGCAAAAAGTACCGTTCCGCAGCATATCCCTCCCAGGATCAGGTCTTTCTTTTCACCTTGGTTTCCTCCCAGCCTGCCGTCCTCCTTCGCAGGCACCCTCTTCGGGTCCTTCCCGTTCAGCCTGTCCAGAAGCCAGATACAGGGAAGAAGGGCCGCCGCCCCCACAAAGTTCCTTACCCCATTAAAGGTAAACGGCCCCAGGTAATCCATCCCCACGCTCTGGGCCACAAAAGCTGTCCCCCAGATAAAAGCAGCCAGCATAAGCATCATCGCATTCTTTGGTCTCATTCTTCATCACCTCATTTGTTCATAATTGAAACAGTATACCATATTTTTCTTCTTCATGGTAAAATATTTACGTATGGTACCAATCATTTTGTGCAACACTAATTGCTGTGGACACCGTAGGGCAGACTACGGCCAACGCGACAGACAGAGGTTCTTATGAAAACATATAACCGGTTTTTCTTTTTTTGTGGAGTACTCATGTTTCTCAGCGAAATCTGGAAACAATACTGCATTACATTTATCATAAATGAACATAGCTATGACTGGTGGCATTTCCCTTTCCAACTCTGCAGCATACCCATGTATGTCTGCCTTCTGCTGCCTTTCGTACGTGAGAGTACCCGGGGGATTCTCTTGACGTTCCTTAAGACTTTCGGGCTGATGGGCGGAATCTTCACCTTTTTTGACACAAGCGGCCTTCACTATCCCTATGCGCCCCTGACCGTCCACTCCTACCTGTGGCATGTGCTGCTCATCATCCTCGGCATTGCGGCAGGTCTCTGCCAGATAAAAAAAGAAAGTCCGAAAAAGAAAGACACCGCCCGGAAATTTTCCGGCAGCGCCTTTCTTTATCTTGCCTGCTGCGTATTCGCCACGATATTCAACATCATTTTTCACCCGTACGGCAATATCAACATGTTCTACATCAGCCCCTATTACGCCATGGGGCAGAAGGTGTTCAAAAGCATTGCCGCGGCTACCGGGAACGGCGCCGGAATCTTTATCTATATCGCCGCGAACCTGACGGGGGCTTATTTGTTTTTTATGCTATGGGAAAACATTTCCGAATATAATCCGTAAGCTCCCCCGCCATCTCTTCCGCCTCCGATGCCCGGATATGCCCCGGCGTCTTCTGCCTGTTTTCCCGGAAGACAAAGTGCTTTACCCTCTCGCTAGCAAGGCTTTCACACACTTCCCCGATGGCAGTATCCCAGTTCCTGTGGTGTTCCATCACGGTAGTCATCAGAATGACCGCCGCCTCCGGGTATTTCCCGCAAAGCTTTTCCACAAATTCCCCGTACCGCCTTTTCCACAGCGCCGCCGTCTCCCCGTCCGGCTCTTCCCCCATAAAATCCCGCGGGTAACTGTCATTCTGCCCCACTGCCACAATGACGATATCCGGCGTATATTTCTTAAAATCCCACGCTTTCACCGCTCCGAATCCCGGGCGGTATCTAAGCTTATCCCAGATATCCTCCATCCCCGGATAATCCGGCTCCACATAGCCGCTGCCGGACAGAAGGGGAATCCCGCCCTGGGAAATATTATGAATCTTTGCGCCAAGTTTCCTCGCTGTTATCCACGCATATGAATACCAGCTGTTGGAATATTCTCCCTGATGCTCCGGGTCGTGTTTTCCGGCATAGCCCTCCGCCTCCGACACCTCGCCCGCAGATACAGAATCCCCGTAGACCTCAATCCGCAGCTCCTGCCCTCCGGGAATCCTCGCCAACCCGTCATCTTCCGAAAGCTCTAACCCACGCAATTTCATTTCATGACAGGCATCCTGCCTTTTAAAAAATAAAATCTCATGCACCCGCTCCTGCCCCGGCCCATCATCAACCAGGACAAGTTCCGTCACGCCCTCCGGCCTGAGGAGATATTTCTTCTGCACCCCGTCCACAATGGCTCCCGCATAGTTATCCCAGTAAAGCCGCCGGTTTTCCACAGAAAGGACCGCCCGCCTCCCGAAAAAGCGAAATTCCAGCGAGGTGGAGGGGTAGATGAATACCGGAAGATTCCCCTCCCAGTCTATCCTCCCGCAGTATTCAAGCCTTCTGTCCTTCAGATCAACATACATCCTGTTCACCTCTGCTTTTCTGCACCCACCGTCGATGCAATCAGCTCCATCTCCCCGGTAAGCTCCACGCTCCCGTACCCGTCCGGCAGGATAAAGTGGTCGCCCTTCTTGATCACACGCCCATTAACGATTCCGCATCCCTCGATGACGCTCACATTTAGAAAGGGATGGCTCTGGGTAAACCGCATCATTCCGTTAAGGTTCATCTTATACACGATATAATAATCGCATGCAATGAGTTTTATCCACTGATTCTCCGGGATTTCCCTCACATTTTTCACACTGTCCGCTGCAGGCTCCGCCGGAACCTTTATCACATCAATGCTTTTTTCCACATGGAGTTCCCTTGGTTTCCCATCTTTCAGCCGCCCGTAATCGTACACCCGGTATGTGATATCACTGTTCTGCTGAGTCTCTAAGATCATGCACCCGGCAGTGATGGCATGGACGCACCCCGGATTGATCTGGATAAAATCCCCTTTCTTAATCGGAATCTTCCGGATAAATGCATCCCACTGCCCCTCACGGATCATCCGTTCCATCTCTTCCTTCGTTTGTGCATTATGCCCCACCACAAGATGCGCGTCCTCGCCGCAGTCAATGATATACCAGCACTCCGTCTTTCCGAGAGAGCCGTTCTCATGCTCTCTTGCGTAAATGTCGTCGGGATGCACCTGTATGCTTAGATTCTCCTTTGCATCGATCACCTTCACCAAAAGCGGGAAACGGTCTTCCTTGAGATTCCCGAACAGATACCGTTCCTTCTCCCAGAGCTCGGAGAGGGTTTTCCCGACAAAACGCCTGTCGTCCACTCCGTCGTCTCCGTTTGGGTGAGCGGAGATTCCCCAGCACTCCCCCACCTCATTTCCCGGGAGCTGGTAACCAAAATCCGTACCCAATCGGTTTCCTCCCCACACCATCTCCTTAAGCACTGGATTCAGGAAAAGGATTGGCCGGGGCTTGCGGTTGATGCTGAGATTCGCGCCGTTTTTCCCCATTACCTGCTGATACCAGTAAGCGGAATCCTTCACCGTCCGCTTAAGGCTCTCGAAATCCACATACACGATGCCGAACCGCTCATTATATCCCCGCTCCCACTCAAAGTTATCCAGAAATGTCCACAGGAAATACCCCCGGATATCCACACCTTCATCATATGCCCGCTGCATTTGGCTCATATGTGCATCCAGGTAGTTGATCCGGTTCTGGTCATGGACGCGCCCGTCCTCCGACACAACGTCCAGCGCCGACATCCCGTTTTCCGTGATGAAAATAGGTTTTCCGTAGCGCTCATACAGGAAACGGCACCCCCAGTACATGCACTCCGGCATGATTGGCCACCCTACAGCCGTCTTCGGCGCCCCGGGCTTGCGCTCTAAAAATACCGGCTCGCCCGCCTCGTCCGCCCGGACCCCATGGCCGTTGTAGATGCCCTGCCCGATAAAATCAACCGGCTGGCTGATAAGCTCCATATCCTCTTCCCTGAATCCCGGAAGGAACGCCGCAAACTTTTCACCCCCCTCCTCCGGGTATTTCCCGAAGATAATGGGGTCAAGATACCAGGACAGATTCCACGCCCAGTTATCCATTTTTTCATAGAATCCGAAATATGCTTTTCTCGCCGCCTCGATATCCGCACGCCTTTCCGACGCCGGGACCGGCACGCCAAAAGTCGGCGCGATTCCCACCTTCACCGGGCCTTTCGCGTATTCCTTAAGCGCCTTCACCGCCATCCCGTGACCCTTTAACACATTATGCACCATCTGGAAGGAAAGGGGCAGCGGCAGCTTATACCCCGGCGCGTGGGTTCCCCGCACATGGCCGAAATTGCAAAAGCACTGAGGCTCGTCTATGGTGATAAAATATTCGCACAGGTCCGAGAAATTCTGCGCTATAACCCGCGCATACTCCCCGAACCACTCCGGCGACTGGTCAGACACCCATCCGCCCCGCTCCTGAAGGCTCTGGGGATACTCCCAGTGAAACAATGTGATAAACGGCTCGATTCCCTTCTCTTTCATAAAATGAATCATATCCCGGTACATCCGGATTGCCTCTTCATTCACTTTGCCGATGCCCTCCGGCAGAATCCGGCTCCAGTTCAGGGAAAACCGGTAATGGCGGATTCCCATGTATTTCATCAGGGAAATGTCCTCTTTATATTTGCGGATAAAATCACAGCTTACATCTGCATCCGCCCCGTCCGCAATCCGCCCAGGCTCTCTCACAAACCGGTCCCAGATGCACTCCCCGGCAACTTCCTTCGCACCTTTTCCTTCTATCTGATAAGCGCTGCTGGCAGCGCCCCATATAAAATCATCCCGAAACATCCCATACCTCCTGAAATATCCTTCTGTCACAGCCCGGACGCGCAGGGTAATACAGACACTACACTAGCGCTCAGATACAGCAAACACGGTACTCCCGGTTACCGTCGGCCAAGTTCCGTGTCCGCCTCCTGCACAATTACCGCAGACCAAGTTCCGTGTCCGCCTCCCGCACCACACTGTGCTCCTTAATATAATCCACAATCTCATCCAGCTCTGTAAACGCAAGCCCCACATAGCTGTCCGCCGCCCCGTAGTAGATGGCAATCTTCCCGCTTTCGTTGTCGTGGATGGTGGCACAGGGGAAACAGACATTCGGCACAAATCCCCGCTCCTCGTACCATTCCTCCGGCGTCAGCAGGAAATTCTCGCAGCGGTATTTCACCCTGGAGGGCTCGTCAATGTCAAGAATCGCCCCGCCGATTGAATACACATACCCGTTACAGGTACTCGTAACCCCATGGTAAAAAAGCAGCCACCCCTCGCTGGTCTCAATGGGCGCCGCGCCGCCGCCGATTTTCACCGCCTGCCACCACTCCGGATTTTTCCCCATGATATGGCGGTGTTTTCCCCAATACACAAGATCCGGGCTCTCGCTGATGAAAATATCCCCAAAAGGCGTATGCCCGCTGTCCGACGGCCTTGAGAGCATCAGGAAATTGCCGTTCACCTTCCGCGGGAACAGCACCGCATTCCGGTTAAACGGAAGAAACGGATTCTCTAATCTGGTAAATGTCCGGAAATCCGTGGTCTTCGCCATCCCAATCGCCGCCCCGTAAAAATCCTGGCACCAGATGATATAATAAGTATCCTCCACCTTCACAAGCCTCGGGTCGTAAGCGTACACCGGCATAAAGCTCTCCCCGTTCTCATCCACAAAAGGAATCTTATCCTTCTCAAAATCCCAGTGAATCCCGTCCTTACTCCTCCCAAGATAAATGTAGGGAATCCCGTTCACCTGCTCCCCCCGGAACACGCCGATAAAAGCGTCCCCATAAGGCATCACCGCGCTGTTAAAAATCCGCGCCACCCCCTCGCTCGGGTTGCGCCCGATGATGGGATTTTCCGTATATCTCCACACCGGAGCACCTTTCAGATTCCCCGGTCTATCCTGCCACGGCACATTTGGCACTGCCGGGCTAAACATCTTATATTTACTCATAATGTAACCTCCTTGGTTTTTGCTTGTATTTGGTTATAGATTCACTTTATTGGCAGAAAGGACGCAGCACTATGGGGCAACTATCCCCCGCTGCCGGGGCAACGTGAAAGCAAACTAACCGCTGACTCCGGCTAAGGCGTTCGGGAAAACCCTCACGCATAAGTCTCCGTAGACGGTGGATTTTGCTTTCACTAAAAGCGCCCCCTTAACCAGCCGCGGGGGAGATAGTTGCCCCATAGCCGCTGCTGTGCATTGGCTGCGGAAAATGTGAACACATCTACACATCAGTACAGCGCAAAAAGTGATGTCGGCGCTCCAGTGCCTGCCAAGGTTTATCTCTTACCCCGACATCCACCGACACCCTAACGCCCGCCGCCCCATCCCTCCCATACCAGCCAACTCCCGCCCTCACCCCACGCCCGCGCTCCCCACGCAGAGGTCGCCCCATCGATACCGCCAAAACCCTGGCGTTATAGCAGACAGCCGTAAGCGCCGACATGTTCACGATAAAGACCGTAGAAACACGCCGGCACTTAGCGAGGCGGTGACGCATGTCGCCGCCGAGGTTAGTACCGCTGCGTGTTTCTCAGAGCGAGAGCGCGTCTTTACGGGAATATGCCGGCGCTTACGGCGTCCTCTTTAGCAACTCCAAATTCCGCCGTATCATCTCGCACCTCTGCGCCACGCACTCCACCGACCTGCCAGGGTCTTCCGGCGTATGGAACACATAATCCACTAATTTTTCCACCGTCGTCACAGCTACATGCATCCTTGTGTCGCTGGCCGCGTAGTAGATATACACATCCCCGTTATCCTTAACGATTGCCCCGTTGGTGAACACCACATTTGACACATCTCCGACCCGCTCCCAGTCTCTTGGCCCAAGCAGCATACCGGAAGGCTCTGCGATGACCTTCGCCGGATTATCCAGAGCCGTAGCAAAGGCATAGAGGACATACCTTAACCCCGCCGCCGTATTGCGGACGCCGTGGGCGATATGGATCCACCCTCTGTCCGTCTTTATTGGCACTGCACCGGCGCCGTTTTTCGCCTCGGTGATGGTGTGGTATTTCCGCTTGCTGGTAATCACCTCTTCATCGATGACCGCGTGTTCGATATCGTCGCACAGGCCGAACCCAATCCCGCCGCCGGAGCCGGTGTCGATAAAGTCGTCCATGGGTCTTGTGTAAAATGCGTACTTTCCGCGGACGAACTCCGGGTGCAGCACAACGTTTCTCTGCTGGGGAGAGTTCAGCGTCTTTAAGTTGTCAAGCCGCTCCCACTGTTTTAAATCCTTCGTCCGCACGATTCCTGCCGCCGCCACCGCCGCGGAAAGGTCATTTACGGAGGTGTCCTTGCTCTCGGAGCAGAATACGCCGTAGATATAGCCGTCCTCATGCTTTGTCAGACGCATGTCATAGACATTGGTCTCCTCCGGGCAGACGTCGTCGAGAAGGATTGGGTAATCCCAGAACCGGAATCCTGAGATGCCGTCCTCGCTTTCTGCCACGCCGAAGAAAGACTTGCGGTCATTTCCCTCAATGCGGGCGACGAGGTAATATTTCCCGTCAAGCTCGATGGCCCCGGTGTTCATCACCGCATTTACCCCGAGCCGCTCCATAAAGTACGGATTTGTCTCCTTGTTTAAGTCATACCGCCAGGTAAGCGGGATATGCTCCCTGGTGAGCACCGGATATTTATAGCGGTCAAAAATTCCGTTGTAAAAGCCGGTCTTTTCATTTTTCCGGTTCAGCAGTTCTTCCTGCTTTTTTAATTCCATTTCATATCTTTCATGCAGCATCAGATGTTCCTCCTTATCACTTCCATACACATTCTCCCGTTGTGGTACGGGCATTTCCACGGCTCCACAATCGGTTTATCTTCATATGGCACGCCGTCCTCATCAAGGAGCCAGTACCATTCTGAATCTCTTCTCGCATCAATCACATACGTCTTGATGTACTGCCAGATATCCTTGGCAGCCTCCAGGTATTCCGTCCGGGATGCATCCTTTTCATAGCCGTTTAAAAATCCTACCACGGCCTCCGCCTGCACCCACCATACCCGGTCTGTATCTACAACGCCCCTCTCGCACTCATTTGCAAGAGAATGACGGTTATATGCTGTTTCATAAACTTTCCTTGTCAAATCTCTGGTAATCGGCGTCATCTTCGCCGCATACGCCGGGTTGCCGATAATCTCCACGCCCCGGTCCACAAGCCAAGCCGTCTCGATGTCATGGCCGTAGGAGTGAAGGTCGATAAGCGAATGATACTCCGCGTCAAAGAACACTTCCTGCCTGTGAAGTTCCGGATTATACATTTTCTCTGCGAAAATGTCCAGCATCCACTCAAGCCGTTCCTTTACCTCCCTCTTCCCTGTCACCCGGTAAAATTCGGTGTACGCCTCGAACACATGCAAAAGCGTGTTCATGGTCCGCTGGGCAATCACACCGTTTTCCGATAATTTATCATTTTCCACCGGGGAAAACTCCCGGTCAAATCCTTCTAAATATCCGCCCGCATCCCGGCACTTCTCCTCAATCAGCTCATAAAGCCCCTGTGCAATGCGGATGCTCTCCTCATCCTTTGACGCGTCATAATAAGAGGACAGCGCATAGACGGCAAACGCCTGGTTGTAAGTATGCTTTGTCGTATCCTCCGGCGTACCGTCATATTTTACCGACCAGAAGACGCCGCCGTACTCCTTATCCAGACAACATTCCTTCATAAATTCAAACCCATGCCTCGCCTCCGAAAGCAGGCTTTCCTCTCCAAACACCAGGTAAGCATTGGCAAAAAACCATGTGATACGGCTGTTCAAGATACATCCCTTCACCGCACCCTCATCCACAATGCCGTCAAAACTCATGTACCCATAAAATCCGCCGTACACATCATCCCTCAAAGACGCCCAGAAAGGAATGATACCCCGCCGTAAATGCTCCCTGACTTCCTCTTTCATATCTCTCATATTCAAAACACACCCCTTCCCGGATAATTCAAAATGTTTCCTTCTTAATCTTTCTAAGTCTTTCTTAACCTTTCCACCATCTCCGCCCGTGCGTCTAAAACTTCCGTTCCCAGCATACAGGCAGTCCGGCGCGCCCCTTCCCCTGTACAGACATTCAAGGGGGTGCTTTTAGCAAAGGCGAAATCCGCCTCTTACGAAGACTTAGGAGCGAAGGCTTTCCTGAGCTCCTTAGTCGCAGTTAGAGATCAGTATAACGAATATTAATTAACTGACATCTTGGACTTGTCTGATTGTTTATCTGCGGCGTTGTCGTCAATCGACGTAGCCCGCTACGTCTCATTCCTCCGCCTTGCATCTAAATCAATCATCCTGCGCCAATATGTCAGAAATTAATTATTCGTTATACTGGTTCGCCGGCGCGTCACCCCCGTCTGTACAGGGGAAGGGGCGCGCCGGACTGCCGTCACAGATCGGAAGAGCACACGTCTGAACTCCAGTCACCGTACTAGATCTCG
>CANAPP010000045.1 GCA_947363565.1 uncultured Lachnospiraceae bacterium
CCGCCGCAGCGAAACTTATAATATCAGCTTTTATCATCGGTGTCAATACTTTTTTTACATTTTCTTACATTTCCTATGCTAATTTGTCATTTTCCAAAATTATCAAGCTTTCATCCCCCATTCCATCACCCTCCCTTGTATTTCGTGACCAGACTCACTCCAAAACTTCTATTTTACAATCATGTACTTTCCTTTTTCGGTCAAATGTAATCCCTGCTGCAAGTATCCGTCTGGTATATTTTGGTTCCTCTCCAAGCCTTCCCCTAAAATTTAATGCATAATTCCAGCTAAATCCGCATAACCAACCCCTGATTTATCCTCCCGTTCCATCCGGTAATAATCCCTCGCCGACAAGTACACCATATCTTCAAATCGATTCATCAATTCTTTATTCGGAATCGATACTTTTCCGTTCTCACTGCTCAAAAATCCGTAGACCACCATGGCAGAATATATCTCTTCCTTTGTCGTGAGATTCATAGATGTCGCCGCATATTCCCTTATCTTTGCGGATACCGATTCCCCGGATACCATCAGGGCAAGGTCATCCCGGACATCGTCAATATTATTTTTTACATAATAAAAAATCTCGTCATACGGACCGGAACTTGTCCAGTAATTTCCAAGGTTATTATTGTTAAGCGCAGCAACGACAGAACGGGGATTGTAAAGGCGCTCCCTCGATACGGTGTGATAGCTGTCATACCATGAACAAAGACCTTTCCGCGTAATCTTTACTTCCTCGGTAACTTCCAGATATTTTTCGTACAGGTTATCTACCTCTGCCTCTGTAAATCCAAAATATTCGCAGAATTTTTCTACCGATGCTATCGTATATTCCAGAAACATATTAAGCTCAGACCCGCTGGAATACTTTGCTATAGGAAGAATCCCTGTCATATATGCCAGTTCAACATACGGCTGATCCTTCAGCAGATTACTTAAAAAAACAATATATTCCTTCTTATCGCTGTCCGACACAAAATCTCTGTGAAAGATATACTCCCATTCATCCACCACAAATATGAACCTAACCTCTTCCTTCAGCTCATAGATACCATTCAGTACATTCCATAAACTGTCCTCTTTATCAATATCTACATCCGGAAATTCCCGTACCAGGTCCGCCAAAAGCCTTTTCTCAATCCGGGAAATATATTGCCGGTAATTCTTTACATTCACCCGGAATCTCACTGAATGTCATATATATGACATTGTGCTGGTTCAGATGCATTTTAAACTGCTCGCATTGCTGAATCTTAAGTCCGTCAAAAATCTCCCGCCCATCATATCCTTTTCCAAAATATGCCGCAATAAGTCCCATAAATCCGGCGCCCCCTTCTCCTGTATAGTATACCCGATTTTCAACACCGAAACAACGACAATTGACAGCAAACAAACCGGCATGCTAATATCTACTTATCATTCACTCTCACGCCATTCTTAAGGAGTTTTTATATGATCACTACCGTAAGCAAAGCCCTCGCCCAGCAGATTGTGAACACCGTTCACGACATCTGCGGCCATGATATCAATTTTATCAATAAGAAAGGAATCATCTTCGCCAGCACTAACGAACAACGTATCGGTACATTCCATGAGATTGGAAAAAAAGCGGCTGATACCCAGAAGACCATTGAAGTCACGGAAAATGACAATTATAAAGGAACAAACTGCGGTGTCAATATTCCTGTTACCCACAACGGCATCTTCATCGCCGTGATCGGCATAAGCGGCACTCCTGATGAGGTCAGGATTTTTGCCCACCTGGCAGAACGGATCACCAGATTACTGATCCGTGAGCAGGAGCTTGGCGGCACAGCGCATACCTTAACGGAAAAAAAACGGTTCCTTTTAAACTGCCTGACAACTGAAAATCTCGAGCTGCCGGAATACGCGATCTCTCTTTTCAAAGATTTTTGCATTGATGAAAATACACCAAAACGAATTGTCATCTTCCGTCACCTTGCTTCAGATTGTTTTGTTGCGCTCTCCTCCACCGAAAATAAGCTTTTACGATTATTTGAATCCCTTAATATCGTTCTTTTCTGTGACTATTACCCGGACAAATTCATCGCGCTGGCGGACGATACGACAATTGTTGAAAATATGTCTGCTCTCAAGCATTTTTGTACGGACCACCAGGATATCCTTCAGGTAGGCATCGGATGTGCAGCTGATATATATCATCTTAATGCTTCGCTTCGCACCGCTTATACTGCCCTGGAAAACAGTTCCACCACTCAAACATCTCTTTCCCTGTTCGACGACCTAACGCTTGAGATCATACTAAGCTCTGTTTCGGAAAAGAGCCGGAATGAATATCTGTCAAAAGTTCTTTCCGGGCTTTCTGCAAAAGATATCTTGCTGCTGCGTACTTATTATGAGGAAGACCAGTCACTGAACCAAACCTGCAAGAAGCTTTTTCTTCACAAAAATACACTGCAATATAAGCTTAACCGCATACACCGCATCTGCGGGTTTGATCCAAGAAATTTTAAAGACGCGGTTATCTTATACCTTGCCGTCAGGATGAACACTGATTAATATAGTATTAAATTTGGTCTTTATAACATTTTTATTTATAAATATCCTGTTTTATTGTTAAGTATAATATATTCTTCTTTTCGAAATATGATATACTTAACAAAAAAACACGGAGGGATGTATATGAAAGTTGTTATTGCAATTGATTCCCTAAAGGGAAGCCTTTCTTCCATTGAAGCAGGCACGGCTGCGAAGGAAGGTATCTTAAAAGCAAGACCTGACGCGGAAGTCATCGTGAAGCCGCTGGCTGACGGAGGTGAAGGTACCGTAGATGCTCTGATCGAGGGCATGAATGGCGAGCGGATAGATATTACAGCGACAGGTCCCATGGGCGCGCCTGTTTCCTGTTACTACGGTTATCTGAAGGAAAATGACACCGCTATTATGGAGATGGCATCTGCCGCAGGCATAACCCTTGTCCCGGACGCAGAAAAAAATCCGCTCTTTGCTACAACATACGGTGTCGGTGAGATGATAAAGGACGCGATGGAACGGGGATGCCGCAATTTTATCATCGGTATCGGCGGAAGTGCCACCAACGACGGCGGTATCGGCATGTTAAAAGCCCTCGGATATGAATTTTACGATGAAAACGGTAAAGATGCAGGCGAAGGCGGGCAGGCTCTTGCAAAGATTGTATCTATCAGCGCAAAAAATAAACATCCTCTGATCTCCCAGTGTAATTTCCGCATTGCCTGTGATGTGAACAATCCTCTCTGCGGGGAAAATGGAGCCACCTATATCTACGGCCCTCAAAAGGGAGTTACTGATAATCTCAAAAAGAAATTAGATGCCGGGATGGCCAATTTTGCAAAAGTCACTGCTTCCACTTTCGGAACGGATTATTCTGCGGCCGCGGGAGCCGGTGCTGCAGGCGGACTTGGCTTTGCCTTTTTAAGCTATATCGGCGCAGAACTTATCCCGGGAATCGATCTGATCCTTAATGCTGTCGGTCTTGAAAATGAATTAAAAGATGCAGATATCGCTGTGACCGGCGAAGGCCGGCTGGATCATCAAACAGCTATGGGAAAAGCTCCTGTAGGCGTTGCGCGGCTCGCAAAGAAATATAATGCGAAGGTTATCGCATTTGCCGGAGCTGTTACGGAAGGTGCAACGGCCTGCAATAATGCAGGAATTGATGCATTTTTTCCAATTGTGCGGGGTGTTACTACACTGGATGAAGCCATGAAAAAGGAAAATGCTCATAAAAACATGTCTGCAGCTGCAGAGCAGGTATTCCGGCTGCTTTAATTCCGGGCTACATTTTACGTGAACTTTTGATGCAAACCCCTTCCATATATGTTATCATTAGACATAATATTACATTTATGAGGAGGTTTACCATGACTACAGAGATAAATTTTGATCAATTGCGGCAGGATGCCAATGACATTTTTCACTCTGGCTTTACCTGTTCTGAATCTGTGATCTACACCATCAGAAAAGCTTTTGATCTGGACATGTCTGACGACGCGATCAAGATGAGTTCCGGTTTCCCGTGGGGACTTGGCGGGGGCGGATGTATCTGCGGCGCCCTGGCAGGTGCTACGATGTGCATCGGTTATTTTTTCGGTCGCTCTACACCGGGAGACCCTAAGAATATCAAGTGCTTTGCGCTCACGCAGGAATTCCACGATTATTTTAAGGAGACTTTCGGCGGAACCTGCTGCCGCGTCCTGACAAGAGGTATGGAGAAAAATTCGCCTGAACGGAAAGCACAATGCACGAAATTTGTAGAAGCTACGGTAGTTAAAGTTGCTGAGATCATTATCCGTGAGCTTAATGAACAGGAAGCGTAAAATACTTTTCATTTAACATTGATTTTAAAAGAGGATGCTGCAAATTCTGCATTTTGCAACACCCTCTTTATCTTTACCTATGATTCTTCTTCTGTCTCATCCTCTGGCTCCGGTCCGAAATCCTCGTTCTCTGATTCTTCTTCATCACCTTTTCTTACCTTGGCGATACTTGCCACCGTATCTCCGTCCTTCAGGTTAATAAGCTTGACACCGGAAGTTATCCTTCCGAGGACAGATATGCCTTCGCACTTCATCCGGATAATGATTCCGTCCGTGTTGATGATCATAATCTCATCATCCCCGCTGACAGCCTTGACACCTACCACATTACCCGTTTTCTCGGTAATCTTATAGCACTTTACACCCTTTCCGCCTCTGTTCTGGCAGGTAAATTCTGAGGTAACGGTACGCTTCCCCATACCCTTTTCCGATGCGATAAGGAGTTCTCTTCCCTGTATCTCTAACTGCATACCGATGATCTCATCCCTGTCGGACAGATTCATACCGCGGACGCCCATAGATGTCCTTCCCGTCGGGCGCACATCTTTTTCATTGAAACGGATACACTGGCCGTACTTTGTCACCAGGAAGATATCATTCTTCCCGTCTGTATATTTGACCTCGATAAGCTCGTCATCCTCACGCAGAGTGATGGCAGCAAGCCCTTTCTTGCGGACATTTTCATACTCCTTGATCGGTGTTTTCTTCACCAGGCCTTTCTTAGTGGCCATGAACAGATACTCGCCGTCGCGGTACTCATCCAGTTCAATCACGGCACTGATCTTCTCACCCGGCATCAACTGTAAAAGGTTCACGATCGCGGTTCCCCTGGAAGTCCGGCTTGCCTCCGGAATCTCGTACGCCTTCATGCGGTATACACGTCCCGTGTTGGTAAAGAACATAATATAATGATGCGTATGGGAGATAAATAATTCTTCCACATAATCCTCATCCAATGTCTGCATTCCCTTAATCCCTTTTCCTCCGCGGTTCTGGGACTTGAAGGTATCGTGGGACATACGCTTGATATATCCAAGCTTAGTCATCGTGATCACCACATCCTCCTTAGGGATTAGATCCTCCATGGAAATGTCAAATTCATCGAACCCGATCGACGTTCTTCTCTCATCGCCGTATTTATCCCGGATAACGATGATCTCCTCACGGATAACGCCCAAGAGAAGCTTACGGTCTGCAAGAATCGCCTCTAAGCGCTCGATCTGCTTCATCAGCTCATTATACTCGGCTTCAAGCTTCTCCCTTTCCAGACCGGTGAGCGCACGCAGACGCATATCTACGATAGCCTGTGCCTGTACTTCGGACAGCCCGAACTTTTGCATAAGCTCTGTCTTGGCAATCTGAACAGTCCGGGAACCTCTGATGATCCGAATCACTTCGTCAATATTATCAAGGGCGATAAGCAGTCCCTCTAAAATGTGCGCCCTTTCTCTTGCTTTATTTAACTCATACTTCGTGCGCCGTGTAACGACCTCTTCCTGATGCTTTAAGTAATACTTAAGCATATCGAGGATGTTCATTACCTTAGGTTCATTATTTACCAGAGCAAGCATGATCACGCCGAATGTATCCTGAAGCTGGGTATGCTTAAATAACTGGTTTAAGATCACATTGGCATTCACATCCCGGCGAAGCTCAATGACAATACGCATACCTTCCCGGCTGGACTGATCGCTAAGGTCCGTGATACCGTCAATCTTCTTATCACGCACAAGCTCCGCCATCTTTTCGATAAGTCTCGCTTTATTTACCATATAGGGAAGCTCTGTAACGATAATGCGGCTCTTTCCGTTAGACATAGTCTCGATATCGGTGATTGCACGCACACGGATCTTCCCGCGCCCTGTACGGTACGCTTCCTCGATTCCTCTTGTGCCGAGGATCATACCTCCTGTCGGAAAGTCAGGACCCTTTATGATCTGCAAAATCTCTTCAATCGTCGTCTCTTCCTTATCCGCAATCTGATTGTCAATAATCTTCACAACGGCGTTGATCGTCTCTCTCAGATTGTGGGGCGGGATATTGGTCGCCATACCGACAGCGATACCTGAAGTACCGTTCACCAAAAGATTCGGAAACCTTGCCGGAAGAACTACAGGCTCTTTTTCCGTCTCATCAAAGTTTGGAATAAAATCAACCGTATCTTTATTGATATCGGCCGTAAGCTCCATGGAAATCTTACTCAGCCGCGCCTCAGTATATCGCATGGCCGCTGCGCCGTCGCCGTCCATGGAACCAAAATTCCCGTGTCCGTCCACAAGCGGATATCTTGTGGACCACTCCTGCGCCATATTGACCAATGCGCCGTAGATCGAACTGTCGCCGTGAGGATGATATTTACCCATCGTATCACCGACGATACGGGCGCATTTTCTGTGGGGCTTATCCGGCCCGTTGTTCAGCTCTATCATAGAATAGAGTATCCTCCGCTGAACCGGCTTGAGTCCGTCTCTTACATCTGGGAGCGCACGCGATGCGATAACGCTCATGGCATAATCGATGTAAGAGGTTTCCATCGTCTTTTTCAGATCCACATCATGGACTTTGTCAAAAATATTATCTTCCATTATCTATCCTTTCTCTTACATCAGATTATACATCAAGATTCTTAACATATTTTGCATTTTCTTCAATGAATTCTTTTCGCGGCTCAACTTTATCACCCATAAGCGTCGTAAAGGTAAGGTCAAGCTCGGAGGTTGACTCTTCATCCATCGTAACCCGAAGAAGGATTCTGTGCTCTGGATCCATCGTTGTATCCCAGAGCTGCTCGGCATCCATCTCACCAAGGCCTTTGTACCTCTGGATCTTATTGCTCGTATCTCGTCCAACTTCCTTAAGGATACCATCCAGCTCTTCATCGCTGTACGCATACCACACCTTTTTATTCTTCTCCAGTTTATAAAGCGGCGGCTGCGCCAGATAGACATATCCTTCTTTGATCAGATCCGGCATAAACCGGTAAAGGAATGTCAGGAGCAATGTACTGATATGGGCGCCGTCCACATCCGCATCTGTCATAATGATGATCTTATGATAACGGAGCTTTGCGATATCAAAATCATCATGGATTCCTGTGCCGAACGCAGTGATCATCGCCTTAATCTCAGCATTGCCGTAGATCTTATCAAGCCTTGCCTTCTCCACATTCAAAATCTTCCCGCGAAGAGGAAGGATTGCCTGCGTCGCACGGTCTCTGGCCGTCTTCGCAGAACCGCCGGCAGAATCTCCCTCCACGATATAGATCTCGCAGTTTTCCGGATTCTTATCCGAACAGTCCGCAAGCTTTCCCGGAAGGGACATGCCGTCAAGAGCAGACTTTCTCCTGGTCAGATCCCTTGCTTTTCTCGCCGCCTCCCTTGCACGCTGTGCCATCACTGACTTTTCCACTGTCATTCTGGCAACAGACGGATTCTGCTCCAGGTAGATTCCAAGCTGCCTGCTCACGATACTGTCCACTGCGCCTCTCGCCTCACTGTTCCCGAGCTTTTGCTTAGTCTGTCCCTCGAACTGCGGATCTTCTATCTTCACGCTGATGATGGCCGTAAGTCCTTCTCGGATATCCTCTCCGGAAAGATTCGGCTCGCTGTCTTTTAAAAGTTTGTTCTTTCTGGCATAATCGTTGAATGTCTTTGTCAGGGCATTGCGGAAGCCCACTACATGAGTCCCGCCTTCCGGAGTTGTGATATTATTGACAAATCCATAGGTATTATCACTGTAAGAATCGTTGTGCTGCATCGCCACTTCCACCGATACATTATTCACAATCCCCTCACAATAGATGACATCGCCGTAAAGCGCCGTCTTACTCCGGTTCAAATACTGGACAAATTCCTTTATCCCGCCCTCGTAATGGAAAGTCTTTTCTACAGGCTTCTCTTCCGGCCTTTCATCCCTGATGACAATCTTAAGCCCTCTGGTCAAAAACGCCATCTCCCGGAATCTCTGCTTTAACATATCGTAATCAAAAACCGTCTCTTCAAAAATCGTGTCATCAGGCATAAAGGTAACCTTCGTGCCCGTCTTTTCTTCCTCGCACTCTCCGATCACACGGAGCTTATCCACAACTTTTCCCCGCTCGTACCGCTGCCTGTATACTTTTCCATCCTTACTGATCTCAACCTCAAGCCAGTTGGAAAGGGCATTCACCACAGACGCACCTACCCCATGTAACCCGCCGGATACCTTATATCCCCCGCCGCCGAACTTCCCGCCGGCATGGAGCACGGTAAATACAACCTCAACAGCAGGAAGCCCCGCCTTATGGTTGATCCCGATCGGTATTCCACGTCCATTATCAATCACAGTGACAGAATTATCTTTATTGATCGTGACAAATATCGTATCACAGAATCCCGCCAATGCCTCATCAACAGAATTATCCACAATCTCATACACCAGATGGTGAAGCCCTCTCAGCGATGTGCTTCCGATATACATACCGGGACGTTTCCTGACCGCTTCGAGACCTTCTAATATCTGAATCTCATCGGCACCGTATTCATGCTGTACTTTTTCTGTACTCATTCAAATCCTCCTAATTCTCTTTTGCCACCTGCCCGCTTTGGACATGGAACACTTTATTCACTGAAAACCTGTGATTTACAAAATCATCAACACCTGTACAAGTGATCAGAGTCTGTATATCATTAATGTTGTCTAATAGATAGTTTTGCCTGTGTTTATCAAGTTCAGACAATACATCGTCAAGTAATAGCACCGGCGTGTCATGGATCGTCCGCTTCACAAGCTCTATTTCCGATAATTTCAAGGAAAGAGCTGCCGTCCTTTGCTGCCCCTGAGAGCCGAATCTGCGGATATCCAGATTACCTGACATGATACAGATATCGTCCCGATGAGGTCCTACAGAAGTGCTTTTTATCTTTATATCCTTCTCCCTGTTCTTCTCTACCGCCTGATCAAGCGGGAGATGACCGTTGCTCGGCTCATAGACGATCTGTATCTCTTCCTGATATCCCGTCAGTTTTTTATGTACCGAGGACACGATCCTGTTCATATCCTCTACAAACTGCTTTCTTCTTTCTATCAGCTTATTCCCATATTGTACTAACTGCAGCTCCCAGATTTCAAGTGTATCCATGCAGTTTTTTTTATTTTCACCGCTGATCTCCTTCAGCAGATGGTTCCTCTGATTCACAATACGGTTATAATTCGCCAGGTTACTGAGATATATCTTATCAAGCTGGGATAACTCAAGATCGATAAATCTCCTTCGTTCCGAAGGACCGTTTTTGATAATATTGAGATCCTCAGGAGAAAAAAATACAAAATTCACGATACCGAACAATTCGCTTGCTTTCCGTATCGGCATCTTATTGATCGCTATACCCTTCGGGCTGTTCTTTTTCAAATGCAGATCGATCTGATAGCTTATCCCCTTTTTCTCAATAACCGTCTCAATATGGGACTCATCATTCCCAAATCGGATAAGCTCCTTATCCTTCGCCCCGCGGTGGGACTTTGTCGTCCCGGATAGATATGCCGCTTCAAGTATATTCGTCTTTCCCTGGGCATTGTCGCCATAGAAAATATTCGCCCCGGCGTCAAATTCCAAGTCGAGCAAACCATAATTTCTGAAATTCTTTAACTTTAAGGATTTAATCTTCAATTTTAATCTGTTCTCCATTAAAATCAACGATATCTCCGGCGTAAAGCTTCCTTCCACGGCGGATATCCACTTCGCCGTTCACCCTCACCAGGCCGTCCTTTATCACATTTTTCGCATCAACGCCGGACTCTACAAGATTCGCCGCTTTAAGCGCCTGGCCAAGCTTGATAAATTCATCCTTTAATTTTATCCTGATCATACTGCCTCTCTTTCCAAACAGACAAATGGCGCCGTATACACCGCCGATAATCCTGTCTATGACACTGCATTAAAATTAACCGGGAGGATTAGGTAAATATAGCTTTCCTCCTCATCCTTGATAAAGCAGGGCGCCTTCGCGCTCATCAGATAGAGCGTTATCTCCTCGTCGTCAATACTGCGCAGCGCGTCCAGCAAAAATTTAGGATTAAACCCAATCATCAGGTTCTTTCCCTCTTTGCTGATATAAATCTCCTCATTCATTGAACCTATCTGTGACTTGATCTTTAGCTCCATGACCTCATCGTCAATGTTGATGATGATCGGCTTTTTATCCCCTTCCTTTACCAGAAGCGTAGCCCTGTCAATACAGTTTAAAAATTCCTTTTTATTGATCCTTACCTTAAGCTCATAATCGTTGGAAAGCATCTGGTCAATTTTAAAATACTCTCCTTCGATAAGCCTTGATACTACGATCGTCCGGTCAAACTCAAAGACGATATGATTATCCGTATAAGATATACTCACCGTGCTGTCCGCTTCCCCGGACAAGATCTTGCTGATCTCATTAAGAGTCTTTCCGGGAACAATAAGCTTTTTATCATTAACCTCATCTTTGAGTGCAATCCTCCGGATAGAGATTCTATGCCCGTCCAGGGAGACGACTCTGAGCATATTATTGCTGATCTCAAACAGCTCTCCCGTCATCATCTTGTTGCTCTCTGTATCGGAAATGGAAAAAATCGTCTGCCTGATCACTTCTTTCAACGTAAACTGAGAAATTTCTATAGAACCCTGTTTCTCGACTGCCGGAAGATAGGAAAACTCTTCCCCAGGCTTTCCCGATATGTCAAATTTAGCTTTCTCACAGACAATCGTCGTCTGCAGATTTTCATCCGTCGTTATGATGACATCATTCTCAGGAAGCTTGCGGACAATCTCCGAAAATATCCTGGCATCGATCGCGATCATGCCTCTGTCGATAATCTCACCTTCAATATCTGTCTGTATGCCAAGCTCCATATCATTGGCAGTGAATTTTATCATGTCTGTAGTAGCATCAATTAATATACATTCAAGAATAGGCATCGTTGTTTTTGAAGGTACAGCTTTTGAAACAATACCGACACCTTTTACGAGGTCAGCTTTACTGCATATGATCTTCATGTGTATAACTCCTTTCAGAAAATTCGTGTATATAAATAAATGATTTTATTCCGTCTTATTCTTATTAGGGGCTGTGGAAAAGAGGAAAAGTGCTTTACAGCCCCAGTCTGTCACGTTTTCCAGGTTTGAAAATTATGTGTAATATGCATCTGTTTTGCGATGGATAAAATTGGGATAACTTTCTATGGAAATTATTCTGTTTTCTTTTTAAATTTTTTATTACGGTTGTCCACAATTTTATTCACATCAGACCGGATTGATCTTCTTTCTTAATATAGAAAGAGTATTGGAAAAGGATTCGCTTTCACTGGCTTCTTTCTCAATCTTTTCTATGGCATATTTGACTGTTGAGTGGTCTTTTCCGCCCAGGACGACTCCTACAGCTTTAAGCGATGATTCCGTCATGGTACGGATCAGGTACATGGCAATCTGCCTGGGATATGCAATCTCGGAATTACGCTTATTGCTTCTGAGGTCAGTTACGGTAACGTTAAAATGTTCTGATACGATATCAAGGATCAGCTCAGGGGTGACTTTTCGGTTGTTTTCTGACGAGATGATATCTTTAAGCGCCTCTGCTGCAAGGGTAATGTCGATGGGGCCTTCATTGTGATTAAGCTTATAGAGGGCAATCAGTTTATTCAGTGATCCTTCCAGTTCACGGATATTGGACTTTACATTGACCGCGATGTAATCCAGGACATCGTGGGGAATCTTGTATTTTTCCAGATGGTCGATCTCAATCTTTTTCTGGAGGATAGCCATCCTTGTCTCATAAGCCGGGGAGGAGATATCTGCGATAAGCCCCCACTCAAATCTTGTGCGCAGCCTCGCCTCTAAAGTCTCGATATCCTTCGGAGGCTTGTCGCTGGAGATGATGATCTGCTTTCCGGAAGTATGCAGATGGTTAAAGGTATGGAAGAACTCTTCCTGTGTACTTTCTTTTCCGATAATGAACTGGATGTCGTCGATCAGGAGGACATCGTTGTTCCTGTATTTGTTCCTGAATTTTGACATTTCAGATTCATCACCCGCTGTCTTACCTTTTTTCAGCGCTTCGATCAGCTCGTTGGTAAATGCTTCGCTTGTCACATATAAAACCTGTTTTTTGGAATTTTTTTCCAGGATGAAATGGGCGATGGAATGCATAAGATGTGTCTTGCCGAGCCCTACACCTCCGTATAGAAAAAGAGGATTGTATACTTCTCCAGGCGATTCTGATACAGCAAGGGAAGCCGCATGGGCAAAATTATTATTGCCTCCGACTACAAATGTATCAAATGTATATTTTGGATTCAGCCCTGCCTTTTCAAACAGTGATTTGTTTTTTCTTTTGTTATCCGCCTCAATCGACATATTCCGGATTTCGCTTATCTTTTCATCATCTTCCGATATAAATACAACGTCGTATTCGATTCCGGTGATCTCAGCTATACATACTTTAAAAGGAAGAAGATACTTCTTCTCGATATACTCGACGCTGGCGTTCATATTGACCATAATATAGACAGTATCGTCAATCACGTCGTAAACTCTTAAAGGCTGTATCCATGTTGTGAATGAAACATTAGATAATTCGTGTTCGGTTCTCAGGTATTCGATAATGTCGGCCCATTTTTCCTCGACAATGTTCATATATTATAACTCCTACTCTCTCTAAGACTTCTTACTATTTTACATCAAATTTTGGATTTAGGCAATTATTATTCATTGTGGAAAACTTTATTCTGAATAAAAATGGCTTAATTGCTAAACATTGAAGTTGAAAAAAATTTGTGCTAACAAGATATCCACTTAATATCCACAACTTATCCACATTTTGTGGATAAGTTGTGGATGAAAAACAGGAATAAATGGAAATATCAGATTTCCTAAAGAAATTTGAGGAGAAATGCAAGGTTTTGCTTGACGGACAAACAGTAATTTAATATAATTAACAATGATGTCTTATGGAAATACGTAGGGGATTACCCTTATAGAATATAAGGAGGTGGATATCTATGAAGATGACATTTCAGCCTAAGAAAAGACAGAGAGCAAAAGTTCATGGTTTCAGATCTAGGATGAGTACAGCAGGCGGAAGAAAAGTACTTGCGAACAGAAGAGCTAAAGGAAGAAAAGTATTATCCGCGTAGGCCGCATATATGTGGCCTTTTCTTCTATTAAAATTAGGAGAGCCAAGTTATGAAATATTCCGAATCATTAAAAAAATATTCAGACTTTGGATTGGTATACCGTGAAGGAAAATCGATGGCCAACAAGTATTTGGTCATGTACGTCAGGGAGAATGGATTAGAAAAAAACAGATTAGGAATATCCGTAAGTAAAAAAGTAGGAAACAGTGTTGTCAGGCACCGTCTGACAAGACTGGTCAGAGAAATCTACAGACTGCAGGAAGATTGTTTCAGATGCGGGATTGATATCGTAGTTATTGTGAGAAACAGCGCAAAAGAAAAGAATTACCATGAGATAAAGAGTGCGCTGATCCATCTGGGAAATCTTCATAATATTACACATTAGACATTGAGGTAATAGGGTGTGAAAAAGATACTGCTTGTATGCATAAGCTTTTACCGTAAGCATCTTTCTTCCATGAAGGGATATTCATCCTGCAAATATTATCCGACGTGTTCGACTTACGCATTAGAAGCGATCGAGAAGTACGGGGCGGCAAAGGGAGGATATCTTACAGTGAAACGTATATTGAGGTGCAACCCATTTTCAAAGGGAGGATATGACCCTGTTCCGTAAGAAAAGATTGCGATGGAGGAAAAGAGATGGCTTTTAGTTTATTGACAGCGGCGAACTGGCCGATTGTGGGACAGCTTTGCTGGCTATTAGGTAAAGTAATGGATTTTATCTATACGATGTTGACGGATACGTTTGGTCTGGAAAATGGAGTAGTTGGTTTATCGATCATCATTTATACAATTATCGTGTATACGTGTATGCTTCCGATGACTATTAACCAGCAGAGGACTTCTAAGATGTCTTCGGTGATGAATCCGGAGATCCAGGCAATCCAGAAGAAATATAAGAATAAAAAAGACCAGGCTTCCATGATGAAGCAACAGGAGGAAATCCAGCAGGTTTATGACAAATACGGAACTTCCATGATGGGCGGATGTCTTCCGCTTTTGATCCAGATGCCGTTTTTGTTTGCTTTATATCCAGTTATCTATAATATTGAAGCTTATGTGCCGGCGATCAAGTCAGCTCCGGATGCAGTCCAGAGATTCTTAACTATCCCGAATCTTAAAGAAGCTCCGATCCAGATGATCAGAAACAGCGGAGGATATTCTCTGCCAGCGGCAGCGATCATTATTACCGCTATCCTTCTTCCGGTACTTTCCGGCGCAACGCAGATGCTTAATATCCGTCTTAACCAGGCAGTTTCCGGGCAGGAGCTTGATAAGGATAATCCGATGGCCGGGACGATGAAGACGATGAATACGACGATGCCGCTTCTTTCTGTATTCATGGTATTTACACTGCCGACCGGTATCGGTCTTTACTGGATCGTCAGTGCAGTTGTACGTACAGTCCAGCAGATTGTCATAAACAGGCATCTTTCTAAGATATCTGTTGAGGATCTGATCGAGAAGAATAAGGAAAAGGCGAAGCAGAAGGCACAGAAGCGCGGGGAAAGAGCTGAGAGGATCAACGAGATGGCTCAGACGAATACAAGGTCGATAAAGGATTCCGCGAACAGGAAGACGAGTACATTATCTGAAAAGGAAAGAGAAGCGAAGGTAGAACGGGCAAAGCAGAATGCGAGAAAGGCGAAGCCGGGAAGCCTTGCAGATAAAGCAAATATGGTTGATAGATTTAATAAGAATAATTAGGGGGCAATTATTATGGATTATATTACAGTATCTGCCAAGACACTTGATGATGCGATTACGGAAGCATTAGTTCAGTTAGGAGTAACAAGTGATAGATTAGATTATGAGGTAATCGAAAAGGGTAGTGCCGGATTTTTTGGAATCGGTATGAAACAGGCTGTAATTAAGGCACGAAGGAAAAAGGAAGAGCCGGTAAAGGAAGAGATTAAAACAGAAGAAAAGGTTTCCGAAGTAAGGGAAAAGAGCCAGACGGAAGAAAAGCCGGCAAAAGAGAGGTCAGTAAAGGAAAGATCAGAGAGACCGGAGAGACATCAGAAAAAGGATAACAACCGGAAATATAATAAAAGGGATAATCGTAAGGAAAATCGCAGGGATGCAAGGAAAGAGAAAAAGGAAGAAGTTAAGGAAGAAGTGAAAGCTCTGGAGAAAAAAGAGATTGTACTTGTTCCTGTCGAAGAAGCTACAATCGCTACCTGCAAAAAATTTATCGAAGATGTGCTCGCCTGCATCGACATGAAAGATGTAGAAGTGACTACAAGAATTGATGACGAAGGCGCCCTCAGTATCAATATGGACGGTTCAAATATGGGATTGTTGATTGGAAAGCGCGGGCAGACATTGGATTCCCTCCAGTATCTGACGAACCGTGTTGCCAATAAGATGCAGGACGGGTATGTGAGAGTTAAGCTTGATACAGAGGATTACCGGAAGAGAAGAAAACAGACTCTTGAGAATCTCGCGAAGAACATTGCAAGTAAGGTAAAAAGGACCAGGAGGAATGTGTCTCTTGAGCCGATGAATCCATATGAGAGAAGAATCATCCACTCAGTCCTTCAGGCTGATCCGGCTGTATCTACCCACAGTGAAGGTGAAGAGCCATACAGGAGAGTAGTTGTGACATTAGTGCGCAACAGATAACAGATGACTTAGAAAACAGGGGTTGTGGCAACCTCTGTTTTTTTAAAAGATTATTTCAGGAGGATGAGATGAACGGGCAATATTCTGATACGATAGCTGCTATCTCTACTGCTGTGAGCAGTTCCGGGATAGGGATTGTGCGGATGACAGGGAACGATGCAATTGGAATCGCAGATAAGGTATACATCGGAAAAAATGAAAAGCGTCTTGCCAGACAGAAATCCCATACCATCCATTACGGATATATCGCAGATGGGGGAGAGTTAATTGATGAAGTTCTCGTGATGCTGATGCGCGGACCTAAGACCTATACCGGTGAGGATACGGTGGAGATTAACTGCCATGGCGGAGTATATGTGGTGAAAAAGGTGTTGGAGACGCTGATCAGATACGGGGCAAGGCCGGCAGAACCGGGGGAATTTACGAAGCGTGCATTTTTAAACGGAAGGCTGGATCTGTCCCAGGCAGAGGCAGTCGGCGATCTGATTTCATCGCAAAATGAATATGCCCGCCGAAGCTCCATCAGCCAGTTGCGGGGAAATATCAAGGAGAAGATTGAAAGAATAAGAAAAGAGATTATCTATCATACTGCTTTTATCGAGACAGCTCTCGATGATCCTGAGCATATCAGTGTGGATGGATATGGGGAAAAGCTTAAAGAAGTCGTGGATAAGCTTCTTGGGGAAATTCATCATCTTCTCAATACTTGCGATAACGGAAGGATGATAAAAGAAGGCATACAGACCGTAATTATAGGAAAACCGAATGCCGGAAAGTCTTCGCTCTTAAATGCGCTTTTAGGAGAAGATCGCGCAATAGTGACAGATATTGCGGGAACGACAAGGGATGTCCTGGAAGAGCATATCAATCTGCACGGCATTTCCCTGAATATTATGGATACGGCAGGAATCCGGGATACACAGGATATCGTGGAGCGGATAGGAGTTGACAGGGCGAAGGATATCGCGGATAAGGCGGATCTGATCTTGTATGTTATTGATGCTTCTTGTCCTTTAGATGATAATGATAAGAATATATTCCGGATGATTGCGGGAAAGAAAACGGTAATCCTGCTGAATAAATCAGATCTGCAGTCTGTGGTTACAAGAGAAGATGTAGAAAATGAATTGAAGTCCGGTTGGAACAAAACGAACGTAACTGAAAATGATCCTGATGATAAAAATATAATAAGAATTATTGAAATCTCAGCGAAAGAGCAGGATGGTATTGATATATTGGAAGAAACAATAAAAAAGATGTTTTTTGACGGAGATATTTCTTTTAATAATGAAGTATATATTACAAATGTAAGACATAAATCAGCATTGAATGATGCATATGAATCGCTAAAGAAAGTCATCAAAAGTATCGAGATGGATATGCCGGAAGATTTTTATTCTATTGATTTGATGGATGCGTATGAGTCGTTGGGAAATATTACCGGTGAGACAATAGGAGAAGATTTGGTCAATGAAATATTCAGCAAATTCTGTATGGGCAAATAGAGATAAATATGATGTGGTGGTTGTTGGTGCGGGACATGCAGGCTGTGAGGCAGCCCTTGCCTGTGCCAGGCTTGGACATAAGACAATTGTTTTTACCGTGAGTGTTGATAGTATTGCGCTTATGCCCTGTAATCCGAATATCGGAGGAAGTTCAAAAGGACACCTGGTGAGGGAAATCGATGCGCTTGGCGGAGAGATGGGAAAGGTAATCGACCGTACATTTATCCAGTCTAAGATGTTAAATAAGTCTAAAGGCCCGGCAGTACATTCGCTTCGTGCACAGGCAGATAAGAATCTATACAGCCGTACGATGAGACAAGTATTGGAAAGTGAGAAAAACCTTGAGATCAAACAGACGGAAGTGGTAAAGATCTTGACGGAAGATAATAAAGTTACGGGAGTCCAGACCATATCGGGCGGTATATATTCTTGCAGGGCGGTAATTTTGTGTACTGGGACATACCTGAAAGCCCGCTGTATCTATGGAGATGTGAGTACTTATACCGGTCCTAACGGATTGCAGGCTGCAAATTATCTTACAGATAGCTTAAAAGAGCTTGGCATAGTGATGTATCGTTTCAAAACAGGTACTCCGGCAAGAATCGATAAGAATACTGTTGATTTTAGCAAGATGGAAGAGCAGTTTGGGGATGAGAGAGTAGTTCCGTTTTCTTTTGCGACTGATCCGGAGGATGTGCAGATTGATCAAGTATCCTGCTGGCTTACTTATACGAATAAACAGACCCACGATATTATAAGAAGGAATCTTGATCGCTCTCCATTGTTTTCAGGTATGATAGAAGGAACTGGGCCAAGATACTGTCCTTCAATAGAAGATAAGGTAGTCAAGTTTGCGGATAAAGAGCGGCATCAGGTATTTATCGAGCCGGAAGGTCTTGAGACTAATGAGATGTATATAGGCGGGATGTCAAGTTCCTTGCCGGAAGATGTACAATATGAAATGTACCGGACTGTACCGGGACTTGAAAATGTGAGGATTGTCAGAAATGCGTATGCTATTGAATATGATTGCATTGATGCAAGACAGTTGAAGCCGTCTCTTGAATTTCGGAATGTTGAAGGACTTTTTAGCGGCGGTCAGTTTAATGGAAGTTCAGGTTATGAAGAGGCAGCGGCACAGGGATTAATAGCGGGAATCAATGCTTCAAGAAAGATAGATAATTTTCCGCCGGTTATCTTAGACCGTTCAGAAGCATATATCGGAGTTCTTATTGATGACCTGGTGACAAAGGAAAGCCATGAACCGTATCGGATGATGACTTCACGGGCGGAATATCGTCTCCTTCTCCGCCAGGATAATGCGGATCAGCGATTGAGTGAAAAGGGATATGAAATCGGACTGATTTCCCAAGAGCGGTATGATAAGCTTAAGCTGAAGGAAAAGCTGATCAGTGATGAGATAAAACGACTTGAACATGTGACGGTAGGAACAGGGGAAGCAGTACAGAAGTTATTAGAAAAATATAAGAGCACGCCGCTTACATCCGGGGCTTCCATTGTTGAACTGATCAGGCGCCCGGAATTATCTTATGAGATATTGAAAAATATTGATTCGGGACGCCCTGAGTTTCCGGCTGAGCTTACAGATGAAGTGTCTGAGCAGATAAATATCGCGATAAAGTATGATGGTTATATCAGACGGCAGAAAAGACAGGTTGAGCAATTCAAGAAACTGGAAAATAAAAAGATACCAGATGATATGGATTATGATAAAGTGAAAAGCCTAAGGCTTGAGGCCTTGCAGAAGCTCAAGGAATATCGTCCTGTTTCAATCGGCCAGGCTTCAAGAATATCAGGTGTATCCCCGGCAGATATATCTGTACTTCTGGTGTATCTGGAAGAGTTTATGAGGACTGATAAGTAAAAATAAATAAGAGGTGTTTATGGATAAAGGTAATTATTTGCGGACAGAGATAGAAAAGATAGGTATACATTTGGAGGATAAGCAGGTACAGCAGTTTTTGGTATATTATGAATTGCTTACAGAATGGAATAAGGTGATGAATCTTACGGCCATAACTGATTTTAAAGAAGTTGTGCAGAAACATTTTGTGGACAGTCTTTCTTTGATAAAGGCAGTAGATGGATCATTTTTACAGAAGAAAGGTATATCTATGATAGATATCGGTACAGGAGCAGGATTTCCAGGAATACCGTTAAAAATTGTATTTCCAAACTTGAAAGTCACATTGTTGGATTCACTTAATAAAAGAATAAAGTTTTTAAATGAAGTAACAGGAAAACTGGAGTTGAGAAATATTACTGCAATTCACGGACGGGCAGAAGATTTTGCAAAGCAGAAAGAATATCGTGAACAATTTGATCTGAGTGTATCAAGGGCGGTGGCGAATCTTGCAACTTTGTCAGAATATTCATTGCCGTATGTGAAGAAAGGAGGTTTCTTCTTTTCCTACAAGGCGGAAAATATAGAAGAGGAAATTGAGTTATCAGAAAATGCTATAAAGATATTGGGCGGTAGGATAGATGAAGTAATAAAGTTCAATTTACCAGATTCTGATGTAAAAAGAGCAATTGTAAAAATAGAAAAGAATAATTTTACAAATAAAAAGTATCCGCGCAAAGCAGGAATACCATCAAAGGAACCTCTTAGTTAAAAAAGAGGTTCCTTTCATGTTTCACGTGAAACATTTTAAACTTTTATGCTACAAAAATATTTGGAAATCTATTCATATTATTAATAATAATTTCTTTAAGTTTAAAAAATTACATTATTATAATTTATAAGATAATGATCTTAACATGATATATGATATTGAAAATAAGAGATATTTTTGCTCTATGATGCTATAGATTGCACTGAATCTCATGTTTTCACAGTATTAAAACATAGAAAATTCTTTTTGGTTAGACTCGTTTTATGATTTAAAGAATTTTATAATCATATATCAATATACGAGTATGGCATACATGACACTTTTACTTGGTATTAAATTATAGACAAATTATAAAAAAGATGTTTCACGTGAAACATTTTGTGGATATATAGAAAGAAAAGTGTTATACTAGTAATACATGAAAAGAAAGGTGATTAATATGGGAAAAATAATAGCTATCGCTAATCAAAAGGGCGGCGTTGGAAAGACTACTACAGCTATTAATCTATCTGCATGTTTGGCTGAAAAAGGAAAAAAGGTACTTTCAGTAGATATGGATCCGCAGGGAAATATGACTAGTGGACTTGGATTAGATAAAAACTCTGTAGAAAAGACAATCTATGATTTGATTATCGGCGAGATCAGTATTGACGAAGCAATCAAAAAAGATATTCATGAGAATTTAGATATAATACCGACAAGTATTGATTTATCAGGCGCTGAAATTGAATTGCTGGATGAGGAAAATAAAGAATATATTCTGAAAAATGCTTTATATAAAGTTAAGGATGATTATGATTTTATCATTATAGATTGTCCTCCGTCTTTAAGTATGCTTACCATCAATGCGATGACCACCGCAGATTCTGTTCTTGTTCCAATTCAATGTGAATACTACGCACTCGAGGGATTAAGTCAGTTAATACATACCGTAGAACTTGTAAGAGACAGACTGAATGAAAATTTGAAAATAGAAGGCGTTGTATTTACCATGTATGATGCCAGAACCAATCTTTCCCTTCAGGTTGTGGAAAATGTTAAGGATAATCTGGAACAGAATATTTATAAAACAATTATTCCGAGAAATATAAGACTTGCGGAAGCGCCGAGCTATGGAATGCCAATTAATCATTATGATGCAAAGTCAGCAGGGGCAGAAAGTTATATGAGATTAGCCGATGAAGTGATATCTCAGAAATAGCATTAAAGGAGGGGTAAGAATGGCCGCTAGAAAAAAGGGGCTTGGCAAGGGACTGGATAGTCTGATACCTGATAACAAACCTGGAAAAGTTAATCAGACCGAGACAGTCTTGAAATCGTTGGAAAATTCGGATGTTCAAGTTGAATCAAAATCCGGAGAACAGATGATGAATATTAATAAAGTGGAGCCGAACAGAGAGCAGCCGCGTAAGAAATTTGAAGAAGATGCTTTAATGGAACTGTCAGATTCAATCAAACAGTTTGGTATACTTCAGCCGCTTATTGTAAGAAAAAGAAAAGATTATTATGAGATCATTGCCGGAGAGCGAAGATGGCGGGCGGCAAAGATGGCAGGAATTAAAGAAGTTCCTGTAATCATAAAAGAATTTACCGAACAAGAAATTATTGAGATTGGTTTGATTGAAAATATACAGAGGGAAAACCTGAATCCGATAGAAGAAGCCGCGGCATACAAACGACTCTTAGAGGAATTTAATCTGAAACAGGATGAGGTAGCAGAGCGGGTATCAAAAAGCAGAACAGCAGTCACCAATTCCATGCGTCTTTTGAAATTATGTGAAAAAGTACAGCAGATGGTGATCGATGATATGATTTCTACCGGACATGCCAGGGCACTTCTTGCTATCGAAGATTCTTCTTCACAATACGAATTAGCAGTAAAAATATTTGATGAAAAGCTGAGCGTCAGAGATGTAGAAAAGCTTGTCAAGGAGATAAAAAATCCAAAACAACCTAAACCAAAAATAGTAATTGAAAACGAATTCCTGTATAATGATCTTGCAAATAAAATGAAGGATGTAATGGGAACAAAGGTCAATATATCTTCAAAAGGGAATGGAAAAGGGAAGATAGAAATAGAATATTATTCAAATGATGATTTAGAACGTATGTTTGACATGATTATGAGTCTTGGAAGGGGAGAATAAATCTATATGGAAAGCAGAATATTAAATGCATTGGGAATAGATCCCGCATTTATTTTTATATTTATGCTTGCATTGTTTATAATACTTTTTATATTATATGTAAATGTAACGGTAAAATATAATCGCCTAAAAGGCAGTTACCAGACGTTTATGCGCGGGAAGGACGGGAAAAGCTTAGAGGAAAGTATGATGGAGAAGTTCCAGGAAGCCGAGACTATCGTTAAGGTCACAAAGCAGAACCGCGCCGATATCCGCGATATGAGAAAGATATTGGATCAGAATTTCCAGAAGGTCGGAATCGTCAAGTATGATGCTTTCAACGAGATGGGCGGAAAGTTAAGCTTTGCTGTAGCTATGCTGGATGGAAAAAACAACGGATGGATCATGAATGCCATGCATAGCCGGGAAGGCTGCTATACTTATGTGAAAGAGATTGTCAATGCGGAAAGCTACGTAGAATTAGCAGAAGAAGAGGCAGAAGCATTGGACAAGGCAATCTTTTCAGATATATATAACAAAGAATCATAGTAAAGGAAAAACAGGAGGAGAAGAAAATGTTAGATATAAGATTTGTGAGAAATAATCCGGAAGCGGTAAAGGAAAATATCAGGAAAAAATTTCAGGACGATAAACTTCCGCTGGTGGATGAGGTATTAGAACTGGATAAAAGGAATAGAGATATTAAGCAGGAAGTAGAAGCACTGCGCGCGGACAGGAATAAGATTTCCAAACAGATTGGTGCATGTATGGCACAGGGAAAAAAGGATGAAGCTGAAGAGCTTAAGAAAAAAGTGCAGGCAAATGCTGATCGTGTAGAGAGTCTCTCTGCTGAAGAAAAAGAAGTTGAAGAAAAGATTAAAAAAATTATGATGACGATCCCGAATATTATCGATCCGTCCGTCCCAATCGGGAAAGATGACAGTGAGAACGTAGAGATTGAAAAATTCGGTGAGCCGGTAGTTCCTGATTTTGACATTCCATATCATACAGAGATTATGGAAAGCTTTAAAGGTATTGACCTTGAAAGTGCCGGAAGAGTTGCCGGGAACGGATTTTATTATCTGATGGGAGACATCGCAAGACTTCATTCTGCGGTGATCTCCTATGCCCGCGATTTCATGATTGACAGGGGATTTACTTATTGTATTCCGCCGTTTATGATCCGCAGTAACGTGGTGACAGGTGTAATGAGCTTTGCTGAAATGGATGCGATGATGTATAAGATCGAAGGAGAAGACCTGTATCTTATCGGAACGAGCGAGCATTCCATGATCGGAAAATTTATTGACAATATGTTAAATGAAGACCAGCTACCGCAGACACTCACCAGCTATTCTCCGTGTTTCCGCAAGGAAAAAGGCGCTCACGGAATCGAGGAGAGAGGCGTATACCGTATCCATCAGTTTGAAAAACAGGAGATGATCGTCGTATGTAAGCCGGAGGAGAGTCCTTACTGGTATGACCAGCTTTGGAAAAATACAGTTGATCTGTTCCGCTCTCTTGATATACCGGTCCGTACACTGGAGTGCTGCTCTGGAGATCTTGCAGATCTGAAGGTGAAATCCTGTGACGTTGAAGCCTGGTCTCCGAGACAGAAGAAGTATTTTGAAGTAGGAAGCTGCTCTAACTTAAGCGATGCACAGGCAAGAAGGCTTGGAATCCGTGTAAAAGGAGCGGACGGAAGCAAATATTTTGCCCACACACTGAACAACACAGTCGTTGCTCCGCCGAGAATGCTGATCGCATTCCTGGAGAATAATCTTCAGGCAGATGGAAGCGTAAGGATTCCTGAGGTTCTTCAGCCGTATATGGGCGGAATGACTGAAATTAAGAGGAAATAATTATGAATCAATACCTGACAGCCATTGGATTTGGCGATATAGAATCAAAAAAAGAATTATACGAAATCCTGACTCAGGTAGAAAAAAATTTTACACATCATGAATTGATCTTGCAGGATGAGGAGATGGATTTCTGTGAATATCAAAAAGAATACAGCGGAGGAATCGGTATCTCATTATTCGGCGATATGGACATGGAATCGCATTTTGAAAAGCAGTATTATTTTCCTTATTTTGTCGGAAAAGGGATTACGTCGTATGCGGATGTAGCCATAGAGCGCAGAAGCGACAGGGATGCGTATATCGGTATATGTGAAGATTCCAAGATTGCGATCAATCTGATCTTCCATGTCCAGAATACACTAGAGTATCTTAAGATATGCCAGCTCAGCAGGAAAAACAGGGTGCAGTATATGTCTGTAACCCTGTCTGCGCTGAGCAATGAAGGGATGATACTTTTTCCGGTGTCAAAGAGCAAGAACCAGGTAAGGCAGCAGGAGGAAAATGTCAATAACCGGATGAAACTGGTGAATGCAGCGAAGATGGGCGATCCTGCTGCAATCGAGAGCCTGACCCTGGATGATATTGATACATATTCTAAAGTATCAAGGAGGCTTATTACGGAAGATATCTTCAGTATAGTTGACACCAGCATCATGCCTTTTGGAATCGAATGTGATAAATATTCGATACTTGGCACGATATTAGATTTTACGACAACAGAAAATATAGCTACGAAGGAAGAGCTTTATATCATGGACTTGGAGGTGAATGATCTGAGGTTTTCTCTCTGCGTACCGAAAGCGAGAGTAGTCGGAGAGCCGGCTAACGGGCGGAGGTTCAAGGGAAATATATGGCTGCAGGGAAAGATAAATTTTGAGTAAAGAAATCTATGCGGGGAGAATATATGAAAAAGAGGTTTATTCTATCAGGTTTATTTTTATTCATAATGCTTACAGTTATGGATATAAAAGCAGAGGCAAAGGCATCAGATATTCCCAGAACGGAATATGCTAATGTCGTATTATTTGCGCATTTTTCCGGGGAAAATGCACAGGCGGATGCAGCATATTTTGCTAAAAAGGAAAACCGTGACAGGATAATCAGTTATTACAATGGCAGCCACGGCAGATCCATGACAAGATATCTTGATACGGTTTCATACGGTAAGTTCGGGATACACAATATATTTCCGCAGGACGACGGGACAAAGATAATTTCCTGCCAGGTCACTGTAACCGAGGAAGAAGCACAGAAAAATAATGTGGACACGATGATCATCCAACAGTTAGTTGAAAATGTCCCGGCTGTTAAGGATCAGGTAATTGACTATGATGGAGATGGGTATATCGATAATCTAACGGTAATCATGAAGGGTGAACCGCCATCAGAGCAGACTTCAGTGATTCCGACACTTGTTTCCCATAAGAGTGATTTTCCAGATCCGTCTGTAGTGTTTGGCGGAAAGCGGATCGGAGCTTACAATATGCTCAGTACGGAAAGGGTCGACGCGCAACAGTCCGGAGTGATCATTCATGAATTCCTTCACTCATTAGGTTATCCGGATCTTTACCGGGGGAATAAGAAAGATCCGAAGGAGCCTTGCGCCCAGCCGGTATTTGTGTGGGATATCATGGCCTCGGCAATGTACAGAGTATCTTATCCGCTTGCCTATACACGGATGAAGTACACCAATTGGCTGGATATTGAGACGGTGACAGTAAGCAGGGAAGGCCTTGCTTTGGATACGCAGGATAAGGCGGAGGGCAATCAGGCATATATCCTCAAATCTCCGCTTAATGAGCACGAACTTTTTGTCGTAGAATACCGCAAAGCAGGCGGCAGGTATACAGCCGGTCACCAGCCCGATAATGATTCACTGGACGCATCACTGCTTAGTGATGATAATTCCGGTGTGATTGTCTACCGGGTAAATACGACAGTTACAGGACTCAGTAACTATTACGGTCAGACGGGTATCTATGTGTTCCGTCCGCAGAAGGGACAAAATGGATATTCATTAAACGACGACGGAACATACAATGAAAATATGACGGTGATGAATGCTGCATTGTCTGATAAAAACGGCAGAACATCCATCGGACAGGAAGATATGGGCAAGACACTGGCCGACGGAGCGCTGACATTTTCAGATGGGACGAATTCTGGAATTGTGATCCGCAATGTAAGGAGAAACGGCAGTGGCCAGATGATCCTGGACGTGTCTATACCGGATGCGTCGGGATTTGATCTGTGGAAAGATACGGGATTTCCGGATAGGGGCGCCGGTGATTACAGTGAGAGCAAAAGTGCGGCGATGGCGTCAAACGGCGGGAATCAGTATCTGGTCACTTACAATCCAACGACATTTGGCAGCGGAGAGCTTCAGTTATACAGCTTTAAGAATAATAAATGGAGCACTCTTGGAAACGGCATCAGTATAAATGCCGGCCTGACGGACAAAAAGGTGTTATCTTATAAAAATGAATTATATCTTGCATATATTACAACTGAACAGAAATTATGCATAAAAAAATGCAACTGCGATGGTGCATGGACAGACGTACTGTCTATAGATAATGCGGTAACTGATTTTGACATGGCAGAGACAACAAACGGCTTTTATCTTACCTATGCATCTGACAGCAGCAAAGCAGTGCTTGGGAGAGTAGAAAATAACAGATTCACAGAAATCGGGCAATATTTCGAAAAGCAATATTCCTGTGGTCAGCCGAAGGTCTGTGAATTGAACGGGAAAATATACACTGCCGTAAGAGATGCCGGGGATGGCGATGCAATAAAAATTTTCCGATATGACAGTGGTTCGGTATTTACCAGAGTTGATCATGGCTTGATTGCAGGAGCGACATATGATTTTCGTTCTTTTGACGGAAAAATATATATTCCTGTTGGCGGTTCTGATCTGCAGATGATATCCTTTGACGGAAGAAATTTTATGACGGGAAAAAGTACCGGCATGTCTTCTTTCGAGCCGAAATTATCAACTGCACAGGGGAATCTGTATGTCTTTGTGTCTTCTGCATCGGGAGAGGGCAATACAAAGCTTTATCAGTATGATACGAAAAATGACAGTTACAAACAAGAAGGTGCAGACATTGACTGCGCGGGCCGAAGTTTTACTATTGCTTCTTCTGGAAATGGGCTGTACGTAAGCTATATCAGACAGAATGATAACAGGATTATCGTAAAGTCGAAAAAAACTGCGGAGGAACTTTTATCCCTGACCATCGTGCCTCCGAAGAAGACAACATATTTTAAAGGAGAGAAAGTAGATGACAGCGGGCTAAGGGTAACGGCGAACTATACGAGCAGGTCAAAGGAAGTAGCGGCAGGCGCATACACAATAACCGGATTTGATACGAACAAAATCGGACAGCGGGTTGCGATGGTAAAATACGGCGGGATAGAAAATATCTTTTATTTTGAAGTGATAGATAAAGTGATATCCCCTGCCGCACCGAAAGGAACGAATCTTACGAAAATTTTCGGCGGCCGGAAGAAAATGACTGTGAAGTGGAAAAAGCTGAAATCAGGGATAAGCGGTTACGAAATCCAGTGCAGCCAGAAAAAGAATTTTAAGAGCGCAGTGAAGAAAAAGACGGTCGGGAAGACAAAAACGTCTGTAAATATCTCAAAGCTGAAATCCAAGAAAAAATATTATGTAAGGATCCGGACTTATAAGGTAGTGAAAATGAATGGAAAATCGAAGAAAATATATTCCAGATGGTCTAAGAGTAAGAATGTAAAAGTGAAGTAAAGGAGAGAAAAGAGGAAGATCTGATAGACTCCGGAGAGAAATTTCCAAAAAAAATTACCAAATAAAAATTAAGAATACGCTTATTTAAAAATACTGCTGACTTGAAATTTTAAATTCCAGTGCAGAGTTAAATTCCACATAGAGTTAAA
>CANAPP010000046.1 GCA_947363565.1 uncultured Lachnospiraceae bacterium
ACTCTATGTGGAATTTAACTCTGCACTGGAATTTAAAATTTCAAGTCAGCAAATATCCATTTATTACAATTATGGCGAAAGACCGCAAAACACAAAAAGGAAAACAAATAGAAAATGTAAAAAATATATGTTACAATAGTAACGTACTTTTCAAACAACAAGTTATTTCCGGGAGGGACACTATGAAACAGAAGGTTGGATTTATCGGCCTGGGACTGATCGGCGGCTCTGTCGCGAAAGCCATACGCCAGTATTATCCTGAATATGAGATCGTAGCTTTTGATAAGAATAAAGAAGCGCTGGCACTGGCAACCCAGGAATCCGTCATCGACGTGGCAGCCACTACTATTGACGGGAATTTCCGCCATTGCGATTATATCTTCCTGTGCGCGCCTGTTGTCTATAATACAGCGTATTTAAAGCAGATGAAAGAATTTCTTCATGACGGCTGTATCCTGTCGGACGTAGGAAGTGTAAAGTCCAATATCCATAAAGAAGTAGAAGCGCTTGGCATCGGGAGATACTTTATCGGCGGCCACCCTATGGCAGGCTCCGAGAAGACTGGATTTCCAAACTCCAAAGCCATGCTCATTGAAAATGCCTACTATATACTGACGCCTTCTAAGGAAGCAGCACCGGAACATGTCAGCCGGTTTGAAGCATTTATCAGGACTTTGCGGGCTATCCCGCTGATCCTTGACTACAGCCAGCATGATTATGTGACCGGCGCCATCAGCCATCTGCCCCATATCATTGCTTCCAGCCTGGTGAATTTCGTGAAGGATAACGATACGGAGACGGAGCTGATGAAGAATCTTGCGGCAGGAGGTTTTAAGGATATTACCCGGATCGCCTCCTCCTCCCCCACCATGTGGCAGCACATCTGCCTCACTAACCGGGAGAACATCTCAAAGATCCTTGGAAGCTATATCGAGTCTTTAAAAAGCTTCCGGGAACTGATCGACAGCGGGGACGGACAGAGCCTTTACCGGAATTTTGATTCTTCCAGAAATTACCGGAACGCAATCCCCTCTGCCTCCGCCGGCCCTATCAAAAAAGCCTACGCGGTATACTGCGACATCATCGATGAAGCCGGAGGCATTGCCGCTATCGCCACCATTCTTGCCTCCAACGGGCTGAATATTAAAAATATCGGGATTGTACACAACAGAGAATTTGAAGAAGGGGTTCTGCGTATAGAATTCTACGACGAGGCATCTTCCAAGAGAGCCGCGGAATTACTGCAGAAATTCAGGTATATTGTATATGAGCGTTAGATGTATCCGCCCGTCAGCAGGGCTTAAAGGAGAAATATCAATTCCGGGAGATAAGTCCATCTCCCACCGTTCTGTTATGCTGGGCGCCATCGCCCGGGGCACGACAGAGATCACCCATTTCCTCAAGGGGGCAGACTGCCTGTCCACCATCGGCTGCTTTCGCAGGATGGGCATAGAGATTGAAGAAAAGCCGGACGTTATCCTGGTCCACGGAAAAGGACTCCGGGGTCTTGTGGCACCGTCCGATACACTGGATGTGGGAAACAGCGGGACAACCACCCGACTTCTGTCCGGAATCCTTGCAGGGCAGAATTTTCTAAGCGTCCTGTCTGGGGATGCTTCCTTAAATTCAAGGCCCATGGCCAGGATCATGACTCCGCTGAACCGTATGGGGGCTCACATCACAAGCCTTCACCACAATGACTGCGCACCCCTTAAGATTGAGCCCGGAATCTTACGCGGCATCCATTACCAGTCGCCGGTGGCATCCGCACAGGTGAAATCCGCCGTCCTTCTTGCAGGTCTTTACGCTGACAGCGAAACTTCCGTCACGGAACCTTCACTGTCACGAAACCACACGGAGCTTATGCTGCAGAATTTCGGCGCATATGTCAGCTCTACCATGCACAGTGACGGCAGCGCCACCGCGCAGCTTGAACCTTGCGGTGAACTTTACGGCCAGCAGATTGCTGTTCCCGGAGACATTTCCTCCGCAGCATACTTTATCGCCGCCGGCCTTTTAGTTCCCCATTCGGAGATTCTGGTAAAGAATGTAGGCACCAACTTCACCCGCGCCGGTTTCCTCAAGGTGTGTGAAGCCATGGGCGCCTCACTCACTTTGCTGGACAAATCCTTCGAAGGCGGCGAAGGACGGGCAGATATACTGGTCAGATCCGCATCCTTAAAAGGAACGGTCATCGAAGGGGACTTGATCCCTACGCTGATCGACGAGCTTCCGATCATCGCTGTGATGGCTGCCTGTGCCGAAGGTACGACCATCATCAAAGACGCCGCAGAACTCAAAGTCAAGGAGACGAACCGGATCGATACGGTCACGGAAAATCTAAAAGCCATGGGCGTCCCCGTCACTCCGACTGCGGACGGTATGATCATCGAAGGCCGCGCCGATACGCCTCTTTCAGGCGCACACATAAAAAGCTATCTCGACCACCGCATCGCCATGTCTTTTGCCGTGGCCGGACTTGCCGCTTCCGGCGAGACCGTGATCGAAGACAGCCAATGCGTGGATGTATCGTATCCAGAATTTTTCGCTTCACTGGAAAGTTTATCTTAGATTACACACAACTGAAAAAAGACGGTCTTTCAGCAGTTCTCCTGCTCTGACCGTCTTTTTATTTATCTTAAGCGCCACATTGCACATCCTAACTAAAGGAACCTGCGCAGCTCCTCGATATCTTCTTTTTCCGTCGCCCAGCTTGTCACGAATCTTACTATCGTACGGTTTTCATCATACGGTTCCCAAAGACTGAATGCCACCTTACTCTTTAACCTCTCTATCGCCTCATTCTCCATAATAAAAAACTGTTGGTTAGTCGGCGAGTCAATGAAAAACTCATAGCCCTTTTTCCGGAACTCACTTTTTATCAGCTCCGCCATATCGATAGCATTTTTGCTAATCTCATAATACAGATTATCCGTAAACAGCGTATCGAACTGAAGCCCTAAAAGCCACCCTTTGGCAAGCAGCCCGCCCTGCTGCTTTACCATGGTCATAAAATGCTTGGGCATATTCTTCTTTGTAAACACGACTGCCTCGCCAAACAGTGCACCTACCTTTGTCCCGCCGATATAAAAAACATCACAGTACCGCGCAAGATCGGGCAGAGTGACATCTGTTCCTCTGCTCGTCAGCCCGTAGCCAAGCCGCGCTCCGTCCAGATATAACGGAATGTCATAGCTTTCGCATACCTCTGATATCTTTTTCAGCTCCTCCAGACTGTACAGCGTCCCGTACTCCGTAGGATGGGAGATGTACACCATGCCCGGGAACACCATATGCTCATGATTGCCATCTTCCCAGAAAGTCTTAAGGAAGCCCGACAACTCACCGGCATCCACCTTTCCGTCATGCCCGGGAAGCTCGAGCACCTTATGTCCAGTATATTCAATGGCACCTGCTTCATGGACACTCACATGGCCGGTCTGCGCCGCCACAACCCCCTCATACCGCTCAAGACACGATGCGATCACAATGGAGTTTGTCTGTGTGCCTCCCACAAGAAAATGTATCTGTGCCTCCTCGCATTCACAGGCTTCCCGGATTCTTTTCTTTGCGCTCTCACAGATTACATCTGCGCCGTAGCCTTTCTGCTGCACAAGATTCATCTCCTGCATACGATTTAATATTTTCTCATGTGCTCCGACGGTATAATCACTTTCAAATGATAACATACCTGTATTCTCCTCTCTTTTTGATCCTTGATTTCTAACCAATCAGCCCTTCATCTATATAGCCTGCAAGTTCTTTTGCATAATAGGTCAGATAACTCTGCGCCCCGGCGCGGAAAGCCGCAACCGCCGTCTCACAGACACTATTTTTTTCATCAATCCAGCCTTTTTCTGCCGCCGCTTTGATCATGGCATATTCTCCGCTGACACTGTAAGCTGCCACCGGAAGATTCGTCACCTCCCTGACTTTCGCGATCATATCAAGATAAGAAAGCGCCGGCTTCACCATGATGATATCCGCCCCTTCCTCCTCGTCAAGCAGCACTTCCTTAATTCCCTCCCTGCTGTTGTGATAGTCCATCTGATAACTCCTGCGGTCGCCGAATGCAGGGGCCGAATCCGCCGCATCCCGAAAAGGAGCATAAAAACCGGAAGCATATTTTACCGCGTAGGACATAATAGGCGTTCCTGTATAGTGATGTTCATCCAGGATTTCCCGGATTGCCTTTACCCTTCCATCCATCATGTCCGACGGAGCTACCATATCGGCGCCGGCCTGCACATGAGAAAGAGCTGTCTTTGCCAGCACTTTAAGCGTAGCATCATTATCCACTTCCTGTCCGCAGAGCATACCGCAATGCCCATGGGAGGTATACTCACACAGGCACACGTCTGTGATGTAATAAAGCTCTGGGAAAGTCCGCCTCGCTTCCCCAAGCGCCCGCTGGATGATCCCGTCCTGTGCATACGCCTGGCTCGCCCGCTCATCCTTATGCTCCGGGATCCCGAACAGCATGACCGCGCTTACGCCCGACTTTCTGATCTCCTCCAGGGCAAAGGGAAGCCGATCAACACTGTACCGGAACTGCCCTTTCATCGAAGGGATCTCCTCCTTTATCCCTGTCCCGTCCTTTACAAATATGGGATAAATGAGCGACGCCTTATCTACCCTGGTCTCCCGCACCATCTTTCTGAGTATCTCACTGCTCCGTAATCTTCTGGGTCTTTTTATCATCAACATCCATTTCCTTTCCGGCTCTTTTGCCATCATAAGCATCTGTTCTGCCCGTATGCACCGGGTCATCGGCCATAAGCCCATGCCCCTTTGCTGTCATCTTAATCCTCAGCTCCGTCTGAGCGCATCAGTCCAACATCCCGGATATCCGGCTCTGCCGCCGCCATCTCAAGGATCAGCTCTGTCAGCGCTTCCATGGTCGCCTGCTTTGCAACGCAGCACCGCATCTGATACTTTGCCGCCGTCTGCGCAGTCTGTCTCCCGATGCAGGCCGCCCTTATCCCGGAGACATGCGCCCCGCCGGCCGCCGAAACAAATCCTTCCACCGTCGAACTGCTGGTAAACACCACGATATCCAGGCTTTCTTTCTGAAGCTCCTCCTTTATGGAAACAGCCCCGCCGGTACAGGCGCAGGTCTGGTAGACCGGGACATCCTCCACCGCCGCTCCCGCCTGCATAAGAATCGGGACGAGCCGTTCATTACCCTTCTTCGCCCGAGGGATCAGGATATGGCTTCCCCGGAGCCCTTGTCCTGCAAGCACATGCCCAAGCGTCTCCCCATCATAGACTTCCGGCATAATCTCCGCGCAGATTCCTCTCTCCCAAAGAGCTGCCCTGGTTCCCTCCCCGATTACGGCAAATCTGGCTTTTGCGAGCCTTCGGATATCCACATTTTCCTGCTTCATCTCATCAAAAAATACCTGCACGCCCGCCTGGCTGGTAAAGACAATCCAGTCGTACTTTTCTATCTGCTTAAAGCAGCAAAAAAGCTGCTGATTATCTTTAACCGCCGCCGTCTGTATCGCCGGAAGCTCCAACACCTCGGCGCCTGCAACCCGCAACCTCTCAGCCAGAACTGGCATCAGCCGCCGCGGCCTTGTCAGCGCGATCCGCACTCCGTAAAGCGGCAGCTCCTCCCGCCAAGAAAGCTCCTGCGAAAGCCTGCACACCTCGCCCACTACGATAAGGGCAGGCGGACGGATATCTGCCTCTTTAGCCCTGTCCTCGAGAGACGAAAGTACTGCCGTCACCTTACGCTGCCCTGCGGTCGTCCCCTCCTGCAAAACCGCCGCAGGCATATCCGGACGCATCCCCGCATCCAGAAGCTTCCTTATTATATCCGGCAGAGCAGTCACCCCCATCAAAAATACCAGCGTACCCCCCGCCCTGACAAGCGCCCGGTAATCCGTATCCTCCTTATGCCCTTTCCGTTTATGCCCGGTGACGATATGTACCGAGGATGCATAGTCTCTGTGGGTGACCGGAATCCCGTTATAGGCGGGCACCGCAAGAGCCGACGTGACTCCCGGCACCACCTCAAAAGGAATCCCCTGCCGCTTAAGCGAAGAAAGCTCCTCCCCGCCGCGGCCGAACAAAAACGGATCGCCGCCCTTAAGCCTTACCACCTTCTTCCCTTCCCCGGCTTCCCGGACAAGGATCCGGTTGATCTCCTCCTGGGGGATAGGGTGATGGCCCGCCAGTTTTCCGACATTGATCAGTTTTTTTTCATCATCCAGAAGCGAAAGAATTTCCTTTCCCACAAGATGGTCATAGATGATGACATCCGCCTTTTGCAAAAGCGCCCTCCCCTTCACCGTCAGAAGCCCCTTATCCCCCGGCCCGGCTCCCACAAGCCATACTTTTCCCATCATCTAAAATCCACCTGCTTTCTGGATCTTTCTAAACTCCCGGCGCTTTTCGGCCTTTATCCATTCCTCCCGCTCTTCCTCTGTCTCTAGAAGGAGCCTCGGAACCCGCACCGGCCGGTCATCATGCCCAAGCGCTACCTCCGTCAGGTACGCCCGGTTGATCAGCGTCCGCTCACCGTTCTCATCCTCCACGTAAGTATCCACCTTCACTTCCATGGAAGTATTCCCCACATGGGTAAGCTTCCCCTTGATGACGATATCGTCCTTCGGATATGCACCCTTGATAAAATGAAGATTATCCACCGATACTGTCGTCACATTCTTCCGGCAGTGCCTTTTGGCCGCCAGTGCTCCCACTTCATCGATCCACTGCATCAGTATCCCCCCGAACAGCCTGCCGGAGTTATTCAGATGATTAGGACGCACGATATGCACCGTCTCTACGGCGGAATCCGCTGCCCTTCTTTGTTCTTCCATCACTGCTTCCCCCCTGTCTGTACCTCCGCCACTTCGATGATATGCCCGTCCGGATCATAAAGCCGCACGATACGCCTGCCTCCTGCCGCCCGCCCAGCCAAGCCGCCCGAAGTCTCCGGGACATCCCCCAATACTGCAGCCCGCCCGGTATCCGCAGCCTGCCCGGGCTCTGCGGTATACTCAGGTTTGATAATATAAGCAGGCTTATCCCTGCTTTCCTTCACCCTGGCAAGAAATCCGTCAAGATCATAGGTTTCAAAATAAAGCTCCGCATCATTGCCGCCCTTTTCCACCGAAAGACCGGTATCTTCTTCCCACCGTCTCCTTTCCTGCAGGACAAGCCCCTCTGTCAGTATAACATTCTCCCCGAAATCCGTAACGGTATGCATGCCGAACATCTCCCGGTAAAATGCCTTCGACCTTTCCATATCCTCCACAACTATCAGTATATTTTTTAATCTCATGACCACTCCCCCATGTAATATATCTGTCCGGCAATCGTACCATATACCATCCGGCAATTCAATGTAATCCAAAAATCATGCCTGTTTCCAGCCGCACTACCTTCTTCGCTTTGCCGCCGACGTATAGATGACCTTGAGCGCCGCGAAGAGCACGCCCGCCACCGGCCAGATGATCCAGCTTATTTCCCAGGCATGTGTGACAAAACTGTACCCTAAGTACATCGCCGTCACGATCAGCCAGTATGCCTTGGCCACCGGTTCAAAGGCCGCCTCGCTCTTCTTTTTTACCGCTGTAAAATCTCCTTCCTGCAAAAGCTTCTGCATGCTCTCCCAGCGCACGCCCGCCAAGACGAAGACAAATACGCCCACCGCCACCAGAAAAAGCAGAACGCCCACTGACAGCGACAGCAGAAAATCATCCTCCGTAAACGCCACCACGGCAAACAGCGGGGTTACCGCCAGTATGCAAAAACAGGTGCCGATGATGTTGCAGGTGATATACGTCCCCTGGAAACGGAACTTTTCTTCCTTTACCATCCCGATCACACCGTACTCTGTCTCTATCCGGTTCTTCTCCAGATAGCTGTACTGCTCGGTCTTTATCTCGCAGTACATAAAGATCGCCACTGCAGCCGCTATCATCAAAAGCAGGACCACAATCCCGGCTCCTGCGGCCATATTTTCCGAAATCGCAAGTTTTCCCGCCTCCTGGGCTGAACCCAGGATGATCAGGCAGATGGGCGATAAGATGCACAGCGCCGTAGCCAGTGCCGTCCTGGCCGCAAACCTCGCCTTGATGTCTAAAAACGCCCTTGCCTCTTCCATGGAAACCCGGCGCACCGCCTCGCTTTCTTCGAATACTTCAAGGGACTGGTCTCTGTACTCCGGCATCACGTCCTGCTCTTCAAGCTCGTCTTTTAATAAGAAATCCGTGCTCACCTCAAAAATCTGGCTGAGCAGCAGGATCTTACTTAAATCCGGCACCGACTGGGCGCCTTCCCATTTTGATACGGACTGTCTGGTAACATTAAGCTTTTCTGCCAGTTCCTCCTGGGACCAGCCGTTCTTTTTTCTCAGAGTGATTATCTTGTCTGCTAATATCATATGTCGTTCCTCCTTATCCTTTCTCTACATCTTTGCAAGACCAGCATACACATTCTCGCCGTTGCATACCAGATATCACGCCCGTCAATTTGTCAACTGGCAGTTGCATCCGCAGATTTTCGCCCTTTTGCCCTAATTTTCAGCGTCCGCAGGTACATCTTCTGCTCATCCGTGATCCGATAACTCTCTACTCCCTTCTGGATCGCTTTGTTGTGGGTCCACTGATCCAGACGCCGCTGTTCGATAAACGGAAGCACGGCATCGTACTGTTTGGCAAGGGCTGTCGCAAAATACCAGGCGACCATCATATTGACATAATACTCCTCCGAACGGATCTCTGCCACCATCTCCGGGTACTTAAGGTCAAACCCGCCGTCCAGATAATAGCTCATGAGCATCCCGATGCCGAACCGGACCACATACGTCTGTTCTGCGGCAATCCACTCCTCGATCTTCCCAAGCAGCTCCGGCAGATGCTTCTTAAATACTTTCGGCGACATCAGGTCGCAGGTCGCCCAGTTATCCACATAAGGAAGGAAGCGATCCAGCTCCTCTACGCACCGCCCGTAATCCTTCATCCCTGCCACCAGGCACCCGTGGAGGTTGTTCTCCTCATAATACTGATGGGGCAGATGAACTAAGAACTCTTCCGCTTCCTTAGTCTTTCCGAACTCCTTCGCAAATTTGCGCAGGGCAGGCGTGCGCACGCCGATGACACGCTCCGCCGGAACGGTCGGCATCAGCTTCGAGTGAAATTCCTTGTAGGACAGATCCTGAAGTCCGAACAGCCTTTCCTGAACATATGCGATAACATCCCGTTTTTCCACCATGGTTTCCCCTTTCTGTCAGTCACTATTTTGTTTCTTTTCTTCCGTACTTTTTCTCCATCTCCCGGGCCAGCGATATCCCGAGCTGCTCCGGCTGATCTGCCGGCCCGCTCACACTTCCGACAGTGAAAAAATAATCTTCCTCCCGGTAGTAAAGCCCTCTCAGGTAAAGCTCATCTCCCCCCACCTGCCCATAGGCGGCAACCGGCGAAGAACATCCCCCGTCAAGACAGCGCACAAATGCCCGTTCTGCCCGGGCGGCCTTCGCTGCCGCATCGCTCCCGAAGCCTTTAAGGAAACCATAATCTTTCCCCTCCCTCCCCTGGACAGCCAAGATCCCCTGGCCTGCCGCCGGAAGTATCTCCTCCGGCGAAAAGTACCGGGATATCCTGTCTTCGAGGCCAAGCCGCTTTAGTCCCGCCGCCGCCAGGATCAAGGCATCGTATCCGCCCGCGTCAAGCTTCTCAAGCCGGGTCGTTACATTCCCCCGGATCATCCGAAACTCCGCCTCAGGAAACAGCTTCTCTGCCTGGATCCTCCTGCGGAAAGAAGAACACCCGATAACGCCTTTTTTGTTCCATTCGCGTACCCCCTCCGGGAGCACCAGCACATCCCTGGCATCCTCTCTCTCGGAAAACCCGACGATTGGAATCTCCTCTGACTCCTCCATAGGCATATCTTTAAGGCTGTGCACCGCCAGCTCGATCTCACCGGCCAGCAGCGCCCGGTCTATCTCCTTCACAAAAAGCCCCTTGCCCCCAATCTTGTCAAGCGTCACATCCAGCCGCTTGTCCCCTGTCGTCTCTATCCTCACGATATCCGTCCGCAAATCCGGACACCGCTTTTTTAGATAAGAAATCAATTCTTCTGTCTGAATCACCGCCAAAGTACTCCTGCGGCTGCCGATCCGTATCTTCTTCTCCATCCATATCCTCTCTGCTGCCATACATCCTGTGTATCTTATTCTTTTGCGTCCTCTATCCGCACACCCACATCTTCCTCAAGCACTTCCTCCACCCGCTCCCGCACCTTCCTTGCCTGCGCGTGGTCAATCCCGCCGGAGGTGATGCCGACCGTCACATTCCCCCGGATCACGACCGCCGGGAAGTAAAAGTCACATAATTCTTTCTCATGAGAGACATTGACGAATATCCCCCTCTCTCTGCAGAACAGCCGGATACGCTCGTTTAAGGCGCCGTCATCTGTGGCGGCAAGCACCATGTCCGCCCCGCGAAGAAACTTTCCCGTTTCTCCCCCGCAAATCCCGTCCGTTACGCACACTGTCTCCGCAATCCAGCGGATCTTCCCGTCCTTCGCCTGCTGTAGAAGCTTCTCTGTCACTGCGGGGGAGATCACGAGGATATCCTGCGCAAACTTAAGAAGCGTCTTAACTCTCCGCTCCGCGACCCTCCCGCCGCCGATCACCACGATCTTCTTTTCCGACAGATCCACAAACATGGGAAAATAAGGCTTTTTGCTGCACATGGCACTCCTCTCCTCAATAAAGGCTTTTTCTCTTCGCTTAACAGTTTACCACATCCTGCAGAATTTACAATTGTATATCTGTTTTTTTGTCCTGCATCCTCTAAGCAGCCTTGACACTTCTTTTGCGCTACGGTATGATAGAAACAGATTGAATGCAGTGAGGTGCCTGCCATCGGTATATTTTTGCCATTTGCTTAGCAGCGTGATATACCGGGCAGGAGAATAGACAAACCGGGTGAGATTCCCGTACGGTCGCGCCGCTGTAATGGAAGAGGTGCGAGGATGCGATAAAGGTATCCTTGCAGGCAATGTCCCAAAGATGTCACTGGGCAACCGGGAAGGCGGGACATTGCGATGACGCCTGAGTCAGAAGACCTGCCCCTGCATACAGTTCGCACGTGGCTACGCTGTATAGCCAGGTGTTTTTTTCATACGTTCAATCAAAGGAGGAGTTTATCATGACTCACAGACAGAAAAAAATGATCGCTGCCGTAACGGTCTGTTCCCTCGCGTGGGGAATCGCTCCGGCAGCCAACGCGATGCACATTATGGAGGGCTACCTTCCGGTGTCCTACTGCATCGCCTGGGGAGTCCTCTCCCTGCCGTTCCTTGCAGCCGGACTGATGAAGATCAGGAAAACTCTGGATGAAAACCGCAGGGCGCTGACGCTCCTTGCCATGTCCGGCGCATTTATCTTCGTCATCTCATCTTTAAAAATCCCTTCCGTTACCGGAAGCTGCTCCCATATGACCGGGACCGGGCTCGGCGCTATCCTTTTCGGCCCGTGCACAGTCAGCATCCTGGGAGTGATCGTGCTGATCTTCCAAGCAATCCTCCTCGCCCACGGCGGGCTGACCTCACTGGGAGCCAATACATTCTCCATGGCAGTCGCAGGGCCTTTCCTCTCCTACGGTATATACCTGCTGGGCAGGAAGTGTAAATTGAGCCGTCTGATGACGGTATTTCTTGCCGCCTTCCTGGGAAATCTGTTTACCTACTGCGTGACAAGCGTCCAGCTTGCCCTCGCCTTTCCGTCACAGGCGGGCGGCGCGGCGGCTTCCGCAGTAAAGTTTCTCGGTGTATTTGCCCCGACCCAGCTTCCCCTTGCGGTGGTGGAAGGACTTCTGACGGCAGCGGTTGTCGTCTGCCTGGAAGCCTACGCAAAGCCGGAGCTTAAGTCTGTGGGATATCTTACGGAGGTGCAGGCATATGGAAAAGAAGCATAAAAAACTATTGGTCGTATTGATCATCGCTGCCGTTCTGATCGCGGCAGTACCGTTTTTGGCGCTAAAGGGCGCAGAGTTTGGCGGCTCGGATGATGCCGGGAGCGCGATGGCAGAACAGATCCACGGGGAATACGAGCCGTGGTTTACCCCGGTCCTTGAATCCCTGATCGGCGGGGAGATCCCCGGGGAGATCGAAAGCCTTTTATTCTGCGTGCAGACCGGCATCGGCGTGGGCATCATCGCATTTTTCCTGGGAAGGCTCTACGAGCGCAGAAAACTTGGGAAAGACGATGCAGAGTTATGATCCTGATCGACCGGCTCTGCTACTTTTCCAGGCTGAGGTATGTGAACGCGGGGGAAAAAACCGCATTTTCTGTGCTGACGCTTCTGGCCTGCATCTTAAGCCGCTCCGCCATGATCGGGCTTTTCGTGCTGGCGGCGACCGGTGTTTTGACGGTACATAAAGGGGGAATCCCCCTTGCGCGGTACATAAAGCTTCTGGCGGCGCCGGGGGCATTCTTGCTCCTTGGCACATCCGCCATCTTGATCAATGTATCGCGGACACCCCTTGACGCCTTCGCCCTTCCTGCAGGCCCTTACTATATCACCGGAAGCTTTGAGGGGCTGATGCAAGGGCAAAGGCTTCTCCTTACCGCCCTTGCCAGTGTATCCTGCCTGTATTTCCTGGCTTTAAGCACGCCCATGACGGATATCCTGGCCGTCTTAAAAAAGCTTCATGTGCCGGCACTGGTCCTGGAGCTTATGCTGCTCATCTACCGGTTTATCTTCGTGATGCTTTCGCTGGCGTCAGATATCACCGTCTCCCAGCATGCCAGGCTCGGGAACTTCAGCCTTGCTTCCTCGCGTAAATCCTTTGTGGCCATGGTAAGCAGTGTGTTCATCCTGTCCATCCGCCGCTCCGGTGAGATCTTCGACGCGCTGGAGTCCCGCTGCTATGACGGGACGCTTCGTGTCCTCCCGGAGGACCATCCGGCGAAACTTTCCGAGATCGTCGGTATCGCAGCCTTTGAGCTGCTTTTGTATCTCGCAGTTATCTTCCTTAAGCAGTCAGGAGGCGCACGATGAAACGACCAGAAAACTACGGCAAAGATCCGGATATCCTCCTGGAGGCGGATAATCTTACCTATACCTATGAGGGGGAATCCATACCGGCCTTAAACGGCCTTTCCCTCACCATAAAGCGGGGCAAAAAGATTGCCTGCATGGGCGCTAACGGTTCCGGAAAATCCACATTTTTCCTGTGCTGCAACGGTATCCATAGGCCATCTTCGGGTACGCTTTACTTAAACGGCAGGCCCTTTGGCTACACCAAACGCGAGCTGCTTTCGCTGCGCCGCAGGGTGGGGATCGTGTTCCAGGATCCTGACCGACAGCTTTTTTCCGCAAGCGTACGCCAGGAGATCTCCTTCGGCCCTTTAAATCTCGGCTTTTCCGAAGAAGAGACCTTAAAGCGAGTGACGGCGGTCATGGAGAAACTTGGAATCACTGCTTTTGCCCACAAGCCTGTCCACGCCTTAAGCGGTGGCCAGAAGAAGCTGGTGTCCATCGCGGATATCCTTGTCATGGAGCCGGAGCTTATGATCCTGGATGAACCGGCCGCCGCCCTGGATCCATTTTACACAGAGACGGTGTACCGGATCATCGAGGATATCACGGCGCAGGGCGTCACCGTGATGACGGCGACCCACGATGTCAACTACGCCTACCGGTGGGCGGATGAGGTCATCCTGTTCGATGAAGGCAGGATACTGCGCCAGGATAAGCCTGTCCGGCTGTTTTCCGACGACCGCCTGCTCGCAAAAGTGCATCTTGCGCCGCCCATGCTTTTAACCCTGTTCCGGCAGCTTAAGTCAAAAGGACTGATTAAGGAAAATGCACCGGCGCCGCGCAGTATCCGGGAGCTGAACCGCTGCCTGGCCCCGACAGTGTCACAAAATGCGCCGGAGGCCTGAAGCTTTCCCGGCCGCGTCATCACACAGGCCGTCAGCCTGAACGCTGCCGGTTTCACCGAAATATACAAAAAGGACTGATCACCTATGGAGAAAAAAAGAGGCATCCTCGTGGTAAGCTTCGGCACCAGCCACAAAGACACAAGAGAAAAGACGATCGGCGCCATCGAGGCTGCTATCCGGGACGCATACCCAGAGCTTGCAGTCTACTCTGCCTGGTCAAGCCGGATGCTTCGGGCAAAGGTCTTTGCCACGACCGGCGAGAAGATAGACAGTGTAGAGGAAGCACTTTCCCGGATGAAGGCAGACGGGATTACCCATGTCTTCATCCAGACTACCCATATCATCAACGGTATCGAGTACGAAGCCCTGAAGGAGGATGCCCGCACGCACAAAGCTTCCTTTTCCGCGGTTTCTTTTGGAAAGCCGCTCCTTTCTTCCACGGAAGACATGAAAGAACTCACCCGCATCATCGCAGATGAGTTCTCGGATATCCTTGGTTCCGGCGAAGCAGCCCTTGTCCTTATGGGCCACGGCACCAGGCATCATTCCAACACCGTCTATGCGGCCCTTGACTACATGTTCCGGGAGACCGGCTGTCCGGATATCCATGTAGGCACCGTGGAGGCTTACCCATCCCCCGGCCAGATTCTTAAAAAGCTTGACCCCTCCCGGACAAAGACCGTCCATCTGGCTCCTCTGATGACCGTAGCCGGCGACCATGCCATACATGACATGGCGGGAAATGCCGGAGATTCCTGGGCATCCCGGTTCGCCCAGGCCGGATACGGGGTCGTGTGCCACTTAAAAGGGCTTGGGGAATATCCGGGTATCCGCCGGATGTTTTTACGGCACCTCGAAGCAATCCTAAGCTGAACCGCCGCCTGTTTTATTCCTGCGGGCGACAAGCCAGGCAGCATGCCTTAACGCACGTCCTCGGCTGCCCAAGGGTCAGATACTCCGCTGTCTCGCAGCGCTGCAGGCACAGCGCCCCCGTCTCTTACCACGGAATCTTACTCATTGACAACGGCAATCTGGCATACCTTCATGGCCGCGAGTGCCTGCCTGTGGCTCTCTTCCGTTACGCCCGCGCAGCACGCCGCATCTACCACGACCGGTACTTCCGGCAGGTTTGCCTTGATGATCATTGCATTCGATATCACGCAGATGTCCGTGCAAAGCCCCACGAGGGTGACGCTTTCGATGCCCTCCTCCTCATGATACGCCTTCATGCGCTCACCAAGCGCAACACTTCCAAAGGTCACTTTGTCTACAGGTTCTTCCGTAAGCAGCGCCCCGATCTCCGGGCATATCTCCCACCCTTTTGTCCCGCGGATACAGTGCTTTACCGGAAGGTTCTTTCCTTCCAGGGTGTCAAGGTAATCCTCGCTGTGGGTATCTCTTGTGGCAAACACCCTGCCATCAAATCTCCTGATCTTCTCCACCACCTGCGGCACGATCTTTTTTGCTTCCGCAGTGCCTAATGCACCGTCGATAAAATCATTCTGCATATCCACTACTACTAATACGTTCATATTTCCTCCTTTTCAAGGACAGTGGGCACTCCGCCGATCTTAGCAAACCGGACGGCTTTTATCTCGCTAAGCTCTGCCTGTCCATTCGTTCCTTCTGTGATCTCTGCCTTCACCTGTTCTTTGATCTCCTCCGAGAGAAGCACCTCTAACTGGACCGTGTCTGTATATTCCGGGTTCAGGATACTGATCCCTCTTTGCCCAAGGATATACTGTATTTTCCCAAGTCCGGTATAATCCGTAGAGATTTCCAGTTTAACTCCCTGTATTCTGGTTATAATTACAGATGAGGCAAGCCCCGCTTTCACCGCACCGGAGTAGGCGCGCACGAGACCGCCTGTCCCAAGGAGTACTCCCCCGAAATATCTGGTCACTACCACAGCCGCATTGTGGATCCCCTCCCCCAAAAGTACATCCAGCATAGGCTTTCCGGCAGTTCCCTGGGGTTCCCCGTCGTCGCTGCAGCGGGCAAGTTCATTCCTGTCCCCGATGACATACGCAAAACAGTTGTGCCTTGCATCCCAGTATTTTTTGCGCATGGCCTCGATAAAGCCAAGCGCCTCTTCCTCTGTCTGCGCAGGAGCCACCGTGGCGATGAAACGGGATTTTTTTTCTACAAGCACGCCTTCGCCGCCCTGATATACGATTTTACATTCTTCTGCCATTTTTGACCCTCCTACATAATACTAGTATATTAAATTTCTTAAGATTTTCCTACTAAAATATGAAGTTTTCATTTTTTTCTTTATTTCAATAAGTTTATTTGCTATAATGACTGCGTATAAAGGAGGCAAGCACTTATGAATTATAGTAAGAAAAAAGCTGCTCAAAAGCAAAAACAGATAACATCCAAGTCTGCCATGCAGGGGAAGCGGGTCGGGCTGAGACTGGTTAAGGCCTTCTTTCTCTGTATAATTGTCATAGGTGTGGCAGGCATAGTCGGCGGCGGTCTGTTTGTCAAAAAGATCATTGATGACGCTCCGAAGGTATCTCCCTCTGACGTCAAACCGCAGGGATATACCACCTTTGTGTATGCCGACGACGGAAAGAAAGAGATTGAGCGGTTCGTAGCCTCTGGCTCCAACCGTATCTATAAGTCTATCGACGACATTCCGGTGGACTTACAGCACGCGTTTGTCGCCATCGAGGACGAACGTTTTTATGAACATAACGGTATCGATATCCGCGGTATCGCCCGTGCAGCAGTGGTTACGCTCACCGGCGGTTCTGAGGGTGCCAGTACCCTGACCCAGCAGTTGATCAAGAATAATGTCTTCCCCAACTTTGTCAACGAACAGACTTTCTATGATAAGCTGCAGCGTAAATTCCAGGAGCAGTTCCTCGCTCTCCAGATCGAAAAGCAGATGGATAAAGACGAGATTCTCGAGGCTTACATGAATACCATCAACCTCGGACAGAACTCCCTGGGCGTACAGTCTGCGGCAAAACGGTATTTTAATAAGAATGTCAACAAGCTTACTTTGTCCGAATGTGCCGTGATCGCGGGCATCACCCAGAGCCCCACCGGCTTAAACCCGGTGACGAATCCGGAAAAGAACGCATTGAGAAGGAAAAAAGTCCTTAAGAATATGCTGGATCAGGGCTACATCACCGAAGAAGCTTACAAGGAAGCTTTAGAAGATGATGTTTACGCGCGCATCCAGAAGGCATCGAAAAAGACAGATAAGCAGAATCCGTACACTTATTTTGTGGATGCCCTCTCAGACCAGGTATTAGACGATCTCCAGGAGCATCTTGGCTATACGGAGACCCAGGCTTATAATGCGCTGTACAGCGGCGGCCTGAACATATACTCCACGCAGAACCTGGATATCCAGAAGATCTGCGACGAGGAGATGAATGATGATTCTAATTACCCGTACCTCAAAGAATACGGCCTTGATTACGCATTGACAGTCACAAGGGCAGACGGCTCCATCGAGAACTATTTTTCCGGGCACATCAAGCAATATGCCAAGAAGAAGCACAACCGGACCCAGGGGCTTTTATACTCCAGTCCGGAAGAAGCCAAGGCCATGGTAAAGGAATGGAAAAAGACCATTAAAAAGAAGGGGGACACCTATGACGAAGTGATCAACATCACCCCGCAGCCCCAGGCTTCTGTAACGATCATGGACCAGAAGACCGGGGAGATCAAAGCGATGGTTGGAGGACGGGGCAAGAAAAAGAGCAGCCTCGGCCTGAACCGTGCCTACCGGGGTTCGAAAAGACAGCCCGGCTCCACCTTTAAGGTGCTGGCTGCCTACGCTCCGGCCATGGATGCCTGCGACAAGACTCTCGCAACGATCGTGCGCGACGAGCCGACCAAATATAAAAACGGAAAGCAGATCCGCAACGCAAGCAGAAGCTATAAAGGCGATGTCACCTACCGCTTTGCTATTGCCAATTCCATCAATGTCTGTGCCGTTAAGGTCAGTAACGAGATTACCCAGCAGTTAGGTTACGATTATTGCGAAAAGTTCGGCATCACCACGCTGGTCAAGAGCAAAAAGACCAACGGCGGCGTTTACAGCGATATCAACGAGACACTTGCCCTGGGCGGCCTGACTGACGGCGTATACAACTATCAGCTCTGCGGCGCATATGCGGCCATCGCCAACGGCGGAAAGTACAATCGGCCGATCATGTACTCCAAGATTCTTGACCATGACGGCAATGTCCTGCTGGAAGGCGGCAACCAGTCCCACCGCGTACTCAAGGAAAGCACTGCCGCACTCATAACGAGCGCACTGGAAAGCGTTGTTACAGAAGGTACGGGACGCTCCTGTTCCCTGGGCAGTATGCCGGTAGCGGGAAAGACAGGTACGACCACGTCCAACAAGGATCTGTGGTTCTGCGGCTTTACCCCGTATTACACCTGTGCCGTATGGGGCGGATATGATGATAATAAAGAATGCCGAAGTGACACCAGCTTCCGTTTCCGGCTGTGGAAAGGCATTATGGAACGGGTACATGAAGACTTGGAACCGGAAGAATTCGAAATGCCTGATTCTGTTGAGAAGAAAACCGTATGCAAAAAGACCGGTATGCTGGCAAGGGCTGGCAGATGTCCTTCTATTACCGAATATTTCGATATGGACGCCCTTCCTGATGAAGTGTGCAGCGGTCACGGCAATGTCGATGACGGCGACGACGATGATGACGACGACGATGAGCACATCGATGATGACAGTGGTGATTTTGAAGATCCGGACGATCCGGATAATCCGGGCAACAATAATAATCCCGGCGGCAATGATAACCCGGGCAATACAGATCCGACCACTCCGTCTAACCCGACTACTCCGGATCCGCCGGTTACTCCGGATCCACCAGTTACTCCGGATCCACCGGCTAATCCAGACCCGCCGGCTAATCCAGACCCGCCGGCTAATCCAGACCCGCCGGCTACGACCGATCCGCCGGCTACGAACTAACTGATTCAGCGGATTACCGTTAATATGACCCTATGCGAAAAAATCCCCCGCGCCATAAGCGTTCCGTTTATGGCGCGGGGTTTCATTTCTGCAGCTATTTCTTTGATTATTTCGTCCTGTCAATGATCAGCTTCGCAGCGCCGCAGATTCCTGCATCGTTTCCAAGCTCTGCCAGAATAAACTTCGTATGTCTGTTGGCGAAAAACGCCTTTTCCTGATAGTATTTTTCAACATATCCGAGAATGATCTCCCCGGCCTTTGACACGCCGCCGCCGATCACGATCACTGCCGGATCCGTCACCGCCGCCAGATTCGCCATAGCATGGCCGAGATAAGAACCGAACTCCTCTACAATCTCTTCTGCCACCTTATCTCCCTCTTTCAGCGCGTCAAACACGGTCTTGGCTGTAATCTTCTCCATCTCGCATCCGCGCAGTTCTGACGGATCGTCGTTCTTCGCCAGGCGCAGACGCGCAAGCCTTGCAATCCCGGTAGCGGACGCGTACTGCTCAAGGCAGCCTGTCTTACCGCAGCCGCACGTATCCTTCTCCTCATAATTCACGCAGAAATGGCCGATCTCCCCGCCGGCACCGCCGCTGCCGACGATCGCCCTGCCGTTCACGATGACTCCACCGCCGACTCCGGTCCCCAAAGTCACCATGATCATATCCTGCCGGCCTTTTCCGGCGCCAAGCCACATCTCGCCGAGAGCCGCCACATTGGCATCATTGCCCACTTCAGCCGGAAGACCCATCAGTTCCTCCATCTCCCGCTTCACTTCCTTGTAGCCCCAGCCTAAGTTCGCCGTATTCTGGACGACCCCCTCTGCACTGACCGGCGCAGGAACCCCAAGTCCGATCCCTTCGACCAAACGCTTCTCTATGCCGTGCTCCCTCAGCTTCTCCTCAAGAGACTGCGCAATATCCGGAAGAACGGCGCTGCCGTGATCAGCCGTATTCGTCTTGATCTCCCACTTATCCATGATCGTCCCGTCGGTCTCAAACAGGCCAATCTTCACTGTCGTGCCTCCCACATCTACACCAAAACAATATCGCTTATCCATTCTTTTCACATCTCCCATTCCCATTCATCTATTTTTTTGCCAGATTAGCCTGAACTCTCCGGTACAGCTCCTGCGCCGCATTGTACCCCATATTCTTCTGCCTGTGATTGATCGCGGCAGTCTCAACGATCACCGCAAGATTACGCCCCGGACGGATAGGAAGCTGATGGCATACAACCTTATTGCCGAGGAACTCCGTATACTGCTCCTCAAGGCCGAGACGGTCGTACTCTTTATCCCGGTCCCAATCCTCCAGCGTGATGACAAGGTCGATATTCTGCGTCTGTCTGACACTCAGCACACCGAACAGGTTCTTCACATCCACGATGCCGATACCCCTGAGCTCAATAAAATGCCTGGTGATATCCGGCGCACTTCCCACTAATGTCTCGTCACTGACCTTGCGGATCTCCACCACATCATCGCTGACCAGACGGTGTCCACGCTTAATCAGCTCCAGAGCAGCCTCGCTCTTGCCGATACCACTCTCTCCCATGATCAGCACACCCACGCCGTAAACATCCACCAGCACCCCATGTATGGAGATACAGGGGGCAAGTTCAACATTCAGCCACCGGATAATCTCCGCCATGAACTGGGAAGTCTTCATCTCCGTGGAAAATATGGGGATATTCCTTTTATTCGCCTCCGCCAGCAAAAGCTCGTCCGGCTTCTGGCTCCTGCAGAAGATTATACAAGGTATCTCGTAGGACATAAACGTCTCATAGATTTCCTTTTTCTTCTCCTCGTCAAGAGTCTTTAAGTAAGAATACTCCACATACCCGATAATCTGCACGCGCTCCGAGGCAAAATGCTTAAAAAATCCGGCAAGCTGCAGCGCGGGACGGTTAATGTCCGGCAGCTTTACCTGCTTCTCGGTATAGTCCACGTCAGGAGTAAGATTCTTGAGATTCATCTTCTCAACTACTTTACTCATCTTTACTGTACTCATCTTGTCCTTCTCCTTTTGCTATTATTCCCTTTAGTATACCACATTAATGGAAAAAGCGGTACACGTCATTAGCTGATTTTTCATTCATGGACGGCAGACTTTTAAGCTCCTCCACCGTCGCATTTTTGATCGCTTCGATATCCGCAAAATGCCGCATCAGATCCTTCCTCCTTGCAGCCCCCACTCCGGGAATATCATCAAGCACCGAATGCACCTGGTTTTTGCTCCGAAGCTGGCGGTGGAAGGTGATGGCAAAGCGGTGGGCCTCATCCTGGATCCGCGTGATCAGCCGGAAGCCTTCGGAACTGCGGTCGATGGGAATCTCCACATTCTGATAGTAAAGCCCGCGCGTTCGGTGGCTGTCATCCTTGACCATGCCGCAGACCGGGATATCAAGGCCAAGCTTATCAAGGACCGCTAACGCCACATTCACCTGACCCTTTCCGCCGTCCATCATGATCAGGTCGGGAAATGCCGTGAAGCCGCCAAGCTCCTTTCCCTCCTCCTGCTCCTTAAGCCCATGGGTAAACCGTCTTGTCAGCACCTCTTCCATGCTGGCATAGTCATCCGCCCCCGTAACCCCCTTAATCTTGAACTTACGGTAATCGCTCCGTTTCGGCTTCCCCCGCTCATAGACGATCATAGAGCCTACCGAAGCGAAGCCGCTGGTATTGGAGATATCGTAGGCTTCCATACGCACCACGCGTTCCAGGCCCAGAAGCTTTTCCAGTTCTTTCACCGCGCCGATCGTCCTCCCCTCCTCCCGCTTAAGCCGCTCTTTATCCGTCTTAAGCACAAGTGAGGCATTCTTCGCGGCAAGCTCCACCAGCTTTTCTTTCGTCCCCTTCTTCGGCACCTTAAGACGTACGCGGTGCCCCCGCTTCTTCCCTAGCCACTCCTCGATGATATCTCCATCCTCGATCTCCTCCTGGAGCATCAGCTCGGAGGGAATATAAGGCGTCCCTGCATAGAACTGCTTGATAAAGCTGGTCAATATCTCCCTTATCGTATCACCTTTCGCAATCTTTAAGTAAAAGTGGTCACGACCGATAAGCCTCCCGCCCCGGATAAAGAATACCTGCACTACCGCATCCTCTTCCTCGACAGCCGCCGCCAGGATATCCCGGTCTTCCCCGGCAGTATCCGTGATCTTCTGCTTCTGTGCGATCTTCTGGACACTCGCCAGAAGCTCCCGGTACTCGATCGCCTTCTCAAACTCCAGATTCTCCGACGCTTCCTGCATCTTTCCTTCAAGCTCCTTTAAGATCAGGTCATAATTGCCGCTTAAGAACTGCAGCACCTGTTCCACCGATTTCCCATATTCCTCCTTGGAAATATAGCCCTGGCAGGGCGCCTTGCACTGGTGGATGTGGTAGTTAAGGCACGGCCGTTCCTTACCGATATCACGCGGAAGCTTGCGGTTGCAGCTCCTGAGGAAATAGAGCTTGCGGATCAGCTCGATGGTGTCCTTGACCGCCCCAGCGCTGGTATACGGTCCGAAATACTTCGCCTTTTCCTTCACCATCTTACGCGCCAGCATGATCCGCGGAAATGCCTCGTCCACTGTCACCTTGATAAACGGATACTCCTTATCGTCCATCAGCATCGTGTTATACTTTGGCCTGTGCTCCTTGATCAGATTGCACTCCAGGACAAGCGCCTCCAGCTCAGAATCCGTCACGATATATTCAAATCTGGTAATATGGGTCACCATCTGCTCAATCTTGATCCCCTTGTTCCGGCTGCTCTGAAAATACTGCCGCACCCGGTTCTTAAGGCTTATCGCCTTACCCACATAGATGATAGCGTCCGACTCATCGTGCATGATATAGACGCCCGGCTTTCCCGGAAGCTTTCTAAGCTCCTCCTGAATATCAAACATAGCTTTACCCCTCTCTTTGCTTCTCTTCACTTTTTCCTGCGGATCCGCCCATGAAAAAACTGCTGCGGAATCCCGGGACTCCGCAGCAATCTTTATAATGCAGCTTTACGCTTCTTCTGTCTCTTTTATCTGCTTCATGCCGATACGCTCTTCTGCCTCTTTCTTATCCTCCGGGTCTATTCCCTCAGATTCATGGAAAATCTCCATAAACTCTTTCCCCGTGATCGTCTCTTTTTCAATCAGGAAATCCGCTATCTTGTCCAGTGACTTCCGATGCTCTGTCAAAAGATGCTTCGCCTCCTCGTACGCACCCTTCAAAAGCTTCATCACTTCCTTATCAATCTCGGATGCCGTAGCCTCGCCGCAGTTAGCGACCGCTCTGCCGTCCAGATAGCGGTGCTGCACAGATTCCAGGCCGATCAGCCCGAACTTCTCGCTCATCCCGTACTGGGTGATCATGGCTCTGGCAATCTTGGTGGCCTTTTCGATATCATTGGAAGCTCCTGTAGTCACCGTGTCAAATACAATCTCCTCCGCAGCACGCCCGGCAAGGGCACCAACCAACATGGCCTCAAGCTCTTTTTTCGTATTTAAGAACTTTTCCTCCTCCGGTGTCTGCATCACGTATCCCAGCGCACCCATGGTACGCGGAACGATAGTGATCTTCTGCACCGGCTCCGCATCTTTCTGGAGCGCACTCACAAGGGCATGCCCTACCTCGTGGTAAGACACGATCTTTCTCTCCTCCTGGCTCATGATCCGGTCTTTTTTCTCTTTACCCACCAGCACGACCTCCACAGCCTCAAAAAGATCCTTCTGGGAAACTGCATTGCGCCCGTGCTTTACCGCTGTGATCGCCGCCTCATTGATCATATTGGCAAGATCAGAACCGACCGCACCGGAAGTCGCCAGCGCGATAGCCTCAAGATCCACCGTCTCGTCCATCTTCACATCCTTGGAGTGGACCTTAAGCACATCCACACGTCCCTTAAGATCCGGTTTCTCCACCACGATCCGCCGGTCAAAGCGTCCGGGTCTTAAAAGTGCCGGGTCAAGAATCTCCGGACGGTTCGTCGCCGCTAAAAGCACCAGTCCTTTATTGCTCTCAAACCCGTCCATCTCCGCCAGGAGCTGGTTCAGTGTCTGCTCCCGCTCATCGTTGCTCCCCATCTGGTTATCCCTGCTTTTTCCAATGGCATCCACCTCATCGATAAAAACGATACAAGGTACCATCTGCTGCGCCTGTTTAAACAGATCCCGGACCCGGGACGCCCCAACGCCCACATACATCTCCACGAACGCCGACCCGGAAAGGGAGAAAAACGGTACGTTGGCCTCCCCCGCAACTGCTTTCGCAAGAAGCGTCTTACCGGTTCCCGGAGGTCCTACGAGAAGCGCACCTTTCGGAAGCTTTGCCCCGACGCTAGTATATTTCCCGGGATTATGAAGGAAATCCACTACCTCCTGCAGTGACTCCTTCGCCTCATCCTGCCCGGCAACATCCTTGAAGGTCACACCGGTCTGCTTCTCGACGTACATCTTGGCATTGCTCTTGCCGATACCCATCATGCCTCCGCCCTTGGACATCTTCCTCGTCATATACACGAACATGCCCACGATCAACGCAACAGGCAGTATGGTCAGAAGTACGTTGAGCACCATCATGGACGTCGTATCCGGTATGGCATGCTTATACTCTACCCCTGCCTTGTAAAGACGACTGGAAAGATTGACATCATTGACTATCCCGGTAAAATATTCCTTCCCGGCTTTCTCATCGCCCTGCTTCTTCGCAGTGATGACAAGCTTGTCACTTTTGATCTCAACTTTCTCTACCTCGCCTTTATCCACCATGGCGAGAAACTTATCATACGAAATCTCTTCGGAATTGGTTGTTCCCCTGAACTGATAGAGCGCCAGCACCATGATCGTAGTGATGAGCGTCACCAGTATGACAAAAGAAATTCCCTGCTGGTTTTTATTGTTGTTTGGTCTCTGATTATTTTGATTATTCTGGTTGTCCATTTCTTCCTCCTGTGTCACTCCTTCTATTATAAATACAGCTCACCTTGAAATCAATAAAAACATTGCCGATGACCTAATTTTTTACCATTATACTAGGTTTATTTTATGCTTTTCATAGAAATTTTACAATTAAAATCTACCTGTTTTCTATATTGCAGACCATCTGCTAAATTTCTCCCATTTTACCATAGACCAATCCTAATACTTTCCGCTCGGGGACAACTTGCAACGTAATGGTTTGCTATACTCCTGTTTTATTTCCTCCGGCAGAATGTAAAGATTTTTCTTTTGTGCAGCTTTCCTCAACATTTCCTGTTCATTCTGACCCATCCGACATACTACATTAAACACTGGTTTTTAACTTCTTCCGTTCTAATATGTTCCCACTGAAAAGACTTCCGTTATGCTTCCTTTCTGCAATAACTTCTGACACTGCTCTGTTAATTCGCTCCTGGCCAAATTCTAACTTGTCCTCTTTGTCTACCGCTCTAGGCGGTATTTATCCTTCTGTAGCCAATAGCCTCCAGCGCACGTCTGTTCCACTCTGCCGCCAGTCTTTCCTGTTCTTCCTCAGGAAGATTACATATCTGTCGTTCCTCCCCGTTGATTACCACAATATTCATGCGCTTCATGAAACTCACCTCCTTGTTAATCCTATGCATGACGGTTTGTACTTGTTGCCGCATTCCCCGACAGATCAGCGGAAAATATCAAATAATCGGCAGCTTTGTCATTGCTAAATATTTTATAACAGTTGGCCGGCTTATTTGGAGCGCTTTTGCTATTTCTGTATTATTTTTCCCGGATCTTTTTAGTTGTTGCGCTTCTTTAGCTATTTCCCATTTTCTCAGTCCAGTTCCCACTTTCTTTTGTTCACGCACATTTAATATTCCTTTTTCCAGTATTGGGACAGGCGATGGATCCAGGATCTTCATCCTGCTCCGGGAAATCCCCACCTGCCTGGCACACTGCTCGTGAGTCTTCTTTTCATGGTCGATCAGACGGACTGCCTCAAATTCATCCACTGTCAGCAGGACCTGCTCCCTGCTCTTTGCGCCGCATGAGGCAAAATTGTCATATTTTGATTCAAAACAAATCCTCCTGCGCCGGACTGACCTTGCCATACACTCACCTCCATTTCCGACATATGACGGTAATACAACACCCTCGAAAACACTGGATATCAAGATACTATGAAATTTATGAATAACTCATTTTTTAGCTACTCCTCCCCTTTCATGAATAAAAAATGCACCCCAGAACCGCCGCCAGCGACAGCAATGCGGCAGGCGGGAAATCTGTTTTCCTGACAGCCTGGTACAACACAGTGACAAGCCCCAGTACAGACAACAAGATGCATGCCACTGGGTCAATCGTTAAGAAAACGCTTCCTATACCCTGTGTTCCTGCCAGATAGCGGGATACCCCGGAAGGAATACATATGGAAACTGCCATATAGATGCCCGTAGCGAGGATCACTCCCATTAAGCACGGCTTTACCCCTTTTAACACAGCCTGCACCTTTTTACGTTTCAGGAAATTATGGAACAGGATGGTAACTGCCAGCAGGATCAAAAACGAAGGCAGGACTACGCCGGTTGTCGCAGCCAGCGCTCCCAGGAAGCCTCCCTGCTTACTTCCCACATAAGTAGCCATATTTACCATGATCGGGCCGGGCGTGGACTCACTCAGCGCGATAAGATTTGAAAACATCTCCGCATCCATCCACTGGTTCTCAAGGACTACATCCCGGATAAGAGGGATCGCGCCGTATGCGCCGCCAAAGGAAAACAAACCTATTTTCAAAAAAGCAGCCAGCAGCTTTATATAGATCACAGATCATCCCTCCCCGCTTTTTTATTTCCCGGTCTCCCAAAGAGCGCCAGACCAATGAAACCGCTGCAAATCATAAAATATACCGTGGAAATATGCATTCCGGCAATATTCATAGCTAATGCGGCAAGGAAGAAGAAAATGACAAGGAACATCTGGGCCTTTCTATCCGGGGATTTTTTCATCATCTTCCGTATCATCCTGATTGCCGCTTGTATGATCAGAATGGAAACCGCGATCCGGATTCCCCTGAAAGCTTTCTCAATCATCCCAACAACCAGCATATTTTCAAAAAAAGCAGAAATGGCAAAAAGCAGAATGAACGATGGAAGAACCATGCCGACAGTTGCAAAAAACGCGCCGCTCATACCGGCCAGCTTATATCCCGTATAGGTCGCACAGTTTATCGCGATCGGCCCCGGTGTGGATTCCGCAATGACCGTGACATCCATCAGCTCATCTGCTGTGAGCCATTTTTTCTTCTCAACACATTCATAATCCAGCAGGGAGAGCATGGCATACCCGCCGCCAAACGTAAGCGCCCCTATCCTGCCAAAAGTCAGAAATAAATCCATGATCTGTTTCATCCGTCTGTACACCCCTTTTCCGTCATATGACGATAACATAATAAGCCAGAACTCCTCAGAATTCAAGATACTATGAAATTTATATGTAACCTGCTCCCTCCCTGGTTTATTTCCGCGAGCAATGAGCCAAGCAGCCGCGCTTGCGCGGATATTTGGCGGTGCTATGCGCTAGTGGTGCATGTCCAGCACCGACCGAAACGGAGTGGAGACAGCCGCGAGAGGCAAAATACTCCGTAGCTTGCTGCCGGGTATTTGCCCGGGAAGCAGCAACAATGTGACTTCGTCACAGAATCAAATAATTTCTCCCTGTATAATAAAGAAAAACAAAAGGAGTTTTACCATGGCAAAAAAGAAAGCGGCTGTCAGCATCCGGGAATGCGTTGCCTGCGGATGCTGCATAAAAGTCTGTCCACGAAACGCGATCACCGTCCCAAGCGGCATCCATGCGGTCGTCAACAGGGAATTATGTGTCGGATGCGGGAAATGTGTAAAGGAATGCCCCGCAAGTATTATCTCATTGGAGGTGACGGAATAATGAAAGGAAAAAAGAAATGGTATGATTACCTTTGGATTGCCTCACTGGCCTACCTGATCCTTGGATTTTTTAATATCCTCTTTGCATGGCTGGGGCTTTTATGCTTTTTTATCCCTCTTGCCATAGCGGTTGTAAAAGGCAATAAGGCATACTGCAACAAATATTGCGGCAGAGGCCAGCTATTTTCCCTGGTCGGCGGCAGGTTCG
>CANAPP010000047.1 GCA_947363565.1 uncultured Lachnospiraceae bacterium
ACCAGATTGTACTGCTGGAACACAAACCCGATATTCCTCCGCCGGAAAATCGTCCGCTCCTCTGGCTCCATATCCTTAAGGCTGTTTCCCCGAATCCACACACCGCCCACCGTCGGCACGTCAATCCCCCCAAGCATATTTAAAAGCGTTGTCTTCCCGCTCCCGGAAGTTCCCACAACCGCCAAAAATTCCCCGTCCGCTATGGACAGGGATACATCGTCAAGAGCACGGACTTCATAGGTTTCCGTAATATAATATTTTTTCAGGCCGACCGCTCTTACAATCTCCATAGTATCTCCTCCTTCGGCGGATGCACCCCGCCTTATCTTCCGGAGCCAATATCACAAAAACCCCGGCAGCTACTACTATACAGAGCAAATCTAACAAATCTCTAACAAATTTAAGAGAAATCAACCGGAAGATTCACCTCCATCACCACCCCCGGCTCTCTCCTCTTCACCGCCAAAAAACCGCCATGCATATTCACAATCTCCCGCGCCAGGTACAGCCCAATCCCGAACCCTTCCTGGGAGGTGACCCGCCTCCCCCGGTAAAACCGCCGGAAAATCTGACATTCCTCCCCCGCATCAATACCGATGCCGTAATCTCTCACCCTGATTTTTAAGAACATCTCATTTTCCGTCATAGAGACCTTTATCGCGCCCCCGTTCCGGCTGTACTTCACCGCATTGTCAAAGATATTAAAAAGCGCCTCCCCAAGCCAGTTCGCGTCATGGGCCAGGCTTACCTGCCCGGGGAAATCAACCGATACTAAAAGCTCCTTTTCCTCCGCCCGGCACTGTATCTGCCCCAACGCGTTCCTGACTGTTTTTAAAATGTCCGTCTCCTCCTTTTTTATCTGGATGATATGCTGCTCAAGCCTGGACATCCGGATAAAGCTCTCCACAAGAAAATGAAGTTTCCCCGCGCTTTCCTCCGCCGCTCTCACAGACCCCGAAATCTCCCCCATCCCGGGCTCTTTGGCCGTCTCCTGCAAAAACCCGAGATAAGTCTCCAGATTCGTAAGGGGCGTCCGCATCTGGTGGGCAATCTCGGAGATAAGCCTCTGGATCTCATCCCGGCTCCTTCTCGCCTCATCCCGGCTGCCCTGCATCATCTCCTGCACACGCACAAGACGGTGCGCCGTTTTCCCATAAAGCGTCTCCTGTCCCGAATCCGCCGCGCTTATCCGCCGCTCATTCAAAATATCTTCTGCAAGGGCGTAGAGTCTTTTCAATTCCCGCTCTCTTCTCTTTCTCTGCAAAAAATACACCGCCGCCCCGCCGCCAAGGAAACCAGCAAGACTTCCGAATATCATTTCCATATACATACCATGTATCTCCTGTCTGCCCTCTCATCGTACATACTCATTTATGCCCCGTCTTTCCCGCTCTGTCTTTCATCTATCCGGTATCCAAGTCCGAATACATTTTTGATACAGCAGGATTCTGCGGTGTCCGGGGAAAGTTTCTTTCTTAAACGGTTAATGGTGACGCTCACCGTATTGTCCACCACGAACTGCCCGTCAAGCCCCCACACATGCTCCAGAATGTTTTCCTTCGTGAGCACCTGCCCCTGATTCTTCGCCAGATATTCTAACAGCCGGTACTCCTTCGCCGTCAGGAAAATCTCCTGATTCCTTACAAAAACACGCTTTCTGTCGGGATACAGCACAAGCTCTCCCACGCGGACTGCCTGCTCTCCTCCTTCCGCGCCCCTTCGCCCAAGCACAGCCTCAATCCTTTTTTGCAGCACTTTCATGGAAAATGGCTTGACCACATAATCATCCGCGCCAATGTCAAAAGCGGCAAGCATATCCCGCTCCTCATCTCTTGCAGTCAGGAAAATCGCCGGGATTTTACTATCGGCTGCCGGATGCGTCTGGGCGTCTCCCCGAAACTTTGACCGATATTTGTCCTGCAGTTCCCGGTACAGCGTGATGCCGTCGCCGTCCGGGAGTCCGATATCGATCAAAAGCAGAGACTCCTCATTTCCCAGCAGAAACAGAGCGTCTTTTTTCGTGCGCGCACAGACCGTAGCGTATCCCGCACTTTTAAGGCTCATATCCAACGCCTGGTTTAAGAGCCTGTCATCCTCGATAATCCCGATTGTATTCTTTCTCTCCATCCCATATTTCTCTGCCATTGCATTTCCTCTTTATTCCCGCGGGATATTTGACTTTTCCTTCCGCAATTTCAGCACTATCTGCCTTTCTGCCGCTCCAATTCCCTCTTATAGACTTCAAGCGTCCGCTCATCAAAAAGCACCCACTTCACAGCGTCCAGTTCCCCCGGATATTCTTTTACAAACTTTTTCACTGTCCTGACGGCAATCTCTGCCGCCAGCTCAAGCGGAAACCTGTATATCCCCGTAGAGATAGAGGGAAACGCGACGCTCCTTATCCCGTTGTCTGCCGCCAGCTCAAGGCAGGACTGATAGCAGGATGCAAGCAACTCTTCCTCCTTAAACTTTCCGCCGCCCCAGCAAGGCCCCGGCGTGTGTATCACATACTCGCAGGGCAGACAATATCCCTTTGTGATTTTCGCCTTTCCAGTTTCACATCCGTTTAACGTCCGGCACTCCTTAAGCAATCCCGAACCTGCGGCGCGGTGAATCGCACCGTCTACGCCGCCTCCCCCGAGGAGGCTTGTGTTGGCGGCATTTACAATCGCCTGGACACCGTGGTTCTTCGTGATGTCTCCCTTCACCGCCGTCAGCATCGTGCCGGTTCTTTCGCCCGCCGCAAAATCTACCCTTTCAAACATCTCCATCTCTTTCGCTTTCCCGCTCTTAGGCTGCAAAGCTCTTTCCTCGCAGCGTTTTCTTGCAAGCGCAAAAGAATCAATGTTTTCACAACTGTAGCTACACTTTCTGCCCGTAAACGTTTTATCGGTATCCGCACAGCCATGACCCGTGTCAGCCCTGTCGGAATCCGTTTTGGCAGAATCAGACCTGGCATCCACCCTGGCAGAATCCGTTTTGTCAGAATCAGCCTTAGCGTCCATCTGGCTGCAGATGGATTCTGCATCTTCCGGGAGAAGGACTTGGACATGCTCCATTTCCTGACGGGATAGACGCAGATTTACCTCACGTCCGTCTTTCCGGTAATATCCGTTTTCCAAAATTTCCAGTGTGTCTTCCAGCGTCTTTTTATTCGCATCCCTCATAAACATATCCTCCCCTTAGGCTGCCGTCGTCTTTTCATCATTGATTATTTTACATACATTCTACCACACATCCCCCCGTCTTTCCACTTTGAAAACCCGTCGTCCGGTGCTATAATATTAATAGGTTACTGTCCGGACACCCGCCCATTTTACAAAGGATTGATATTTATGGAAATACACAGCGAGAAAATACTATACGATTATCTGTTTAAAGAACTGTACCGGAATTACGACCAGGCTCTTTTCCTTTGGGGCGAGGAGCTTACCGACAAACGTCTGTACATCTATCCGGGAAAGATAAAAAACATCCCCGGCTACAATACATTTTCAAGCCGGCTCATAAACTGCGGGCTCATTACCGTCAACCGCAAAAATGACCACCCGATAGCGTGTACTTCCACCCGCTATGACGAACTGACAAAGACCGTCTACATTACGGAGAACAATTTCAACGGTCTGTGGGGCTTGCTGAAAAAAAGCGTCGCTCTGGGAATCCGTCTGGCAAATCAATCCGAAACTCCATGTTCCATCCAATCCCCCAAAGACATCCTTATCTTAGACTGTCTCCAGAGAACCGGCAGCACTCCTGCCCTGAAGAACAACCGGATCATTTACCTGGCAAAGGAGCGTTCCCCGGAAGAAATCCGGCTGACCGCCTCCCGCCAGAGCGCTATCGACAACCAGAAAAATCTGTACTTTTACTCCAAATCCGCCGGCTATGTCCATGACCGGCTGTGCGGGCATCTCAAAGGTATAAGCCCTGAAGAATTTGCCGCCTCCGATACATTTTCGGAAGGGCGGGAATACTGCCCCCACTGTATCCGGCAGATTTTCATCCGCATCGGCTGCGCCCCCAACGCAAAGGAAATCCCTGTCTGCAACCGCATTTTCGCCCAGTACAACGTAGGGACAAGCCAAATCCGCCGCTTTGTGGAAAAAGAAGGGATGCGATTCCACGCGAAGACACTTTCCGAAATGACTGTAACCTGCGGGGAGGACACATGGGTCATCAGCCTGGAGGATGGGAAGGCAAAGCTCTGGCACAATAACTATGTCCGCGTATCCCCGGAGGAAAGATATATCACCCAAGGATTCCATCTCCAGAAGACAAACGGCGGCTCCTCCCTCTATCAAACTCTGAAATATATCGCAAACTATTCCTGGCAGAAACATCTTGCCGCCGAAAACAGAATAGCCGAAACCGAAATTGAAAACGCAAATCCGAATAGCATGGAATCAGACAGCACGAGAACAGGCGGCATGAAACCGGACAGCACGAGACCGGACGGCGCACTCACCTCCCCGCAGGCTCCGGAAACGGACGCGCCGAAAGCCTCCCTGCCGCAGCGTATTTTCGCCTATATTAAGAAACTATTTTGTTAACTTCCTTTCTGAAACTGAAAGTTGACGCCTTGAAACCTCAGATTGGTTGTGCTTGCTGCCATTTGAGCGTAATATAGCGTAATACAGTTGCCGGCAGGCTCATCCGCGAACCGGCAGCAAAAAATATCCATAAGGGGGAGCTCAGTAATGACATTCGGACAGAAACTAAAACGATTACTGAAAGAAAACAATATGTCTCAGGAAGAGCTGGCAGAGCATTTAGGTGTATCCCGGCAGGCGGCGGGAAAGTGGACGAACGATAAAGGTCTGCCGGAGGTCAGCAAACTGATACAGTTAAGCAGCCTGTTCGGCGTATCTCTGGATTATCTGCTGAAAGAAGATTATGAGGAAACACTGGAGGAAAGCTGTGGGGAAAGTCTGGAAGAAAACGGCGGGAATATTCCGGCATCCGACACCGATTATTATGTAAGCCAAGAGATGCTTAACGGATACTTAGCATACAGACGGCAGAATACCTTGCGGATAACAGGCGCCGCCGCACTTTTAATCTTATCCGGCCTCTTTGAGAATCCCGGTTATCACAGCCCTGTCGCATCTCTGTTATACTAGGTTGCCGTGACCGCCGGAACCGGGCTTATCATCTGGCATTTTTCTATCCCAAAACAGTACCGGGAAATCAAAACCTCGCATCTACTCCTGGATGACGGCGTGTTTGAGGAATTTAAGCAGAAGAGGGAAACGCGGCGGAAAGCCTATACGGCAATGATGATTGCAGGAGCGGCAATCCTGCTGGCAATCTGTGAGATAGAATATTTCCTCATGACCCATTTTGAAAATAGGGTCTGCCATATTTTCAGCACACTGTCGGATACGGTATGGCTGTCTCTGATCATCTGGGCGCGAATGTCCATGTACACGGACAGCCTGATCATCAGGAATGCCTCCCAGGCTCCGGGGCGTACTCCTATGCAAAGATACCGCTGGATATACGCCGCACTTTCCGTCACCGCCTGTGCAGTCATAGTCGGAATCGCAACAAATGTATGGAGTCCGTATGCACCCATACTCATTCTGTTCTGCTGTTTATTGGTTACCGTATGCAAACTTTTGATGGAAAGCAGGAAATAATATGATGAAGAAGATAAAGAAAATAATATGGATGAAAAAAATATACGCCTTACTTTTCCTCCCGGCACTCATCCTCCTTCCTTGCGGCGGGTGTGCCGCTCAGAGAGATGAAAAACCGGAGGCAGAGCAAGGCGCGGCGTACACTTTAGAAGAGCTTGGAAATCTGGCCCAGCTCGAAATATATCTGCCCGGAGACGACAAGCCGGTAAAAATCATAACCGATAAGGAGATACTGTATCAGTATAATCAATGTCCTTCCCTGTGTGTCTCCAATTCTGAACCTGAATCCGAAGAACGGCAGGAAGAATTAAGAAAAGCCGCAGCAAATGCGGCGGAAAATGTTTACTTGTCGCTTATAAATATCCCGTCTCACGCTTTCACAAGGCAGAGCTTGAAAAAAGCACAACAATTACGCTGTATGAGGATATCAATATCATAAAAACCGAGGTGTCGGAAGAAAGCATAAAAGGCGCGGACATTCCCGCAGAATATCTGACCTTTTACTCGGAAATCACCGGGGAAGAGCTGGAATTTTATCAGACGTTGGCTGGAAAATCATAAAACCTATTTTTCCGGATACTCTTTATCCTTCCAGTACCACCACTTAAGTTTCTCCGGTTCCCGCTCCTTGTGCTCTGCATAATACACCGCACAGCGGTACACATACAGCGCGCACCGGTCCTCCTGAAACCCCTTTTTCAGACAGTCTAAATGATACAGCTCCTCCGGGTCTCTCCCCTTAAGGTCTGCGACGCAGCGGATTCCGATATTGTGCATGTGATGCTCTATCCGCGCGCCGACGCCCGGAATATCCTTTAAGTCGCTGACCGGAGTATCGCCGGATAAATTTTCCTCTTTCCCATTCATCTTTTCCGCGCCTGTCTTTTCTGGCATATCAAGTCCTCCTTACTGCAGATAAATCATGCAGCTTTTCCGTCTGCCGTCCTGTGAAAAATCCTTCGGCTATGCAGAAGGCAGTTTTTAAAAACCGGAATTTGTACTTTCTTGTTATTGTGCTGCTAATTTCTGTAGTGCCTCATCCTTCGTTGCTACGAAGAAGAAATCTTTCCCGTTGTTGGACTCATAGATAAAGTCCTTAAGGGGTTTGCTTGTGTAATGTGAATAATCGCCGTATACCGCAACCTTCACATGATAATTCATAAATTTCTGGAGAATCTCGCCCGCCAGCCCCGTGCTGAGAATAAAGAAATCCCCGCAGATGAGATTCTTGTCAATCACAATCTTTTCTGCACCTGACTCATATTTTACAGTCATCGCCAGGTCGAGCGCCGTCTGCGCGTCAACAATCAACTTCTCGTCACTGGAAACAACTGCAATATCAGTTCCGTTCACTTTTATCATTTCAATATTCATTTTGTCCTCCTAAACTAAACCTGCAGTACAAATTCCAGTTAAAGTCCAGGGAACATACTTGTTCCCTGAATGAAAAGCTTAACATATATCGGGCTGGCTGTCAAATAGCTGCCCTTTTCCCATGTCATTTTTTAGGTTTTCCAAATACAAAAATGGAACATTTAGCAAGTATATATCATCTCCCCAACCCCTTTCCCCGGCGGCATAATTGGAAGTACATTCTCTTCCCGCCCGATGATAAACTCGATGACTGTCGGTCTTTTCCTTTCCGCCTTCGCCGCAAGAAACGCCCCCTCAATCTCTTCCTGCTCCCGGACACGGATTCCTCTCGCCCCATAGCTTTCCGCCAGCCTCACAAAATCCGGCGTGTATTCCGGGCAAGCATCACTCGGCTTTCTGCATAGTTCCGGGCAGCTCCTCCGTTTTCTTAAACAAGTGCAGGAGTAACGCCTGTCATAAAACATCTCCTGCCACTGGCGCACATTTCCCAGATAGCCGTTATTTAAGATGCAGATGATGATTGGCAACTCATAGACCACCGCCGTCGCCAGCTCCTGAACCGTCATCTGGATGCCGCCGTCGCCGCAGACCGCGATGACATCCCTTTGCGGGTTCCCAAGCTTTGCCCCGATGGCCGCCGGAAGACCGTACCCCATCGTGCCAAGCCCGCCGGAAGTCAGCATTAGCTTTCTGTCCGTCAGCTCCAGAAACTGGGTGGTCCAGAGCTGGTTCTGCCCCACATCCGTCGTGATGATTACATCAGAAAACAGAGCATTGATTTTCCGGATAACCGTGAGAGGCGTCACCCCGCTTTCACCGCACTGCTTTGCAATAAGCGGTCTTTCCTGCTCCCACGCCCTGATCTCCTGCCGCCATCCGGCAAAGCCAAAGTCCGCCGCCGTCTCAAGCAGCTCCGCAATCGCCGCTTTCGCGTCTGCTTTTACCGAGATGTCCACACTCACATCTCTTGACACGGACTCTGGCTCGATATCGATATGGACGATAACCGCGTTTTTCGCAAATTCCTTCGCATTTCCGACAATACGGTCGCTGAAACGTACCCCGATGGAAAGCAGCAAGTCGCACTCACTGACCGCCATATTCGCCGCATAGCTCCCGTGAACACCTACATTTCCCACATACAGCGGATGGTTCGCAGGCAGCGCCCCCTTCCCCATAATCGTAGTGACAACCGGAATCCCCGTCTTTTCCGCCAGCGCAGTCATCTCCTTTCCCGCGCGGGCGATACCAACACCCCCTCCGGCAAGGAAAACCGGACGCTTTGCCCTTCTAAGACAGTCTGAAATCTCCTTCATTTTTTCCGCCAAAGCCTCATCGCCGCATGTCTCCTCATTTTCACTGTCCGTCGCTCCGTCCTGCCCACTGCGCCTTTTCGTATCCTGTTCGAATTCATTACCGCTCTCCGCACTGCCCAAAGCCTGCTGGATATCTTTCGGCAAATCTACTACCACAACTCCCGGTTTCCCTGACCTTGCGATGTGGAATGCCTTCCGTATCGTTCCCGCCAGCTCTTCCCCTTTTCGCACCGTAACCGCGTATTTGGTGATGCTCTTCGTTATACTTACGATATCAACCTCCTGAAACGCCCGGTTTCCAAGCAGATGCGTGGGAACCTGCCCGGTAAAACAGACGAGGGGTACACAGTCGTAATTGGCGGTGGCAATCCCCGTCACAAGATTGGTGGCACCCGGCCCGCTTGTCACCAGGCACACCCCCGTCTTCCCGGTAGAGCGGGCGTACCCGTCCGCGGCGTGGATAAGCCCCTGCTCATGGCGGGGAAGGATGATATCGATTCCCTTTGCACCGTAAAGCGCGTTAAATAAATCAATCGCCTGCCCGCCCGGATAGGCAAACAGCGTATCCACCTGTTCCCGCAACAATGCCTTCACAAAAAGCTCCGCTCCCGTAATCTGCATATCTTAATCTCCTCCTTCATGTATGCGTGTACTTGCTTGCAGTAACCGTATTTTTTTACGGCGCAATCATCCACTATACTACTTCTATTCTCTTCCGGCAAAAAAACCTCATGAAAACAGAGCGTACACCGGCAGCGCCGTAAACTTTATCATGTCTCACTTGTATCATATCTCACTCGTATCATGTTTCACTTATATCATATCTCACTCGTATCATGTTTCACTTATGTCATATCTCACTCGTGCAATATCTCATTCCCTTTCAGCCAAATAATAGAAAATCACTCTCTCATCCCCCGGACAAACACCGCCACCGACTGCCGGATATACCGCTCCCTGTCAACCGCGGACAATGCCTGTTCAAAGGACGCGCGCAGAAACGTATACCCAAAGGTGCCGGAAAAAAAGTTAAGCGCCAGACACTCAAAATCCAGCGGCGGCAGTTTCCCTTTCCTTTCCATTTCGTGAAAATACTGCGTCAGCGCGGACAGAAACGCCTCCGGAACCTTCATGATCAGCGGCGCCGTCTCCGCGTAAATCTGCGGCGCCCGGAGCCCGATGGACAGCCTGACAAAATCCGGGGTCATCTTATCCATATATTTTGCCATGAACATCTCAAGATCCGGCACAAGCTCCCACTTTACCTCCCGAAACAACTCTGGCGTAACATCCCCCCGCCATCTCTCCTGCTCCACGCCGCTTAAGACAATGTCCTTTTTCGTCTTAAACTTGCGGAACAACGTACACTCATTCACCCCCGCCTCCCTGGCGATGTCCTTCGTAGTCGTTGCGACATAACCTTTATCGCGGATTAAAGCCATCGCCGCGTCGATAATCCTCTGGCTGGTATCGTCCATTTATGAAATCCTCCTTACCGCAATGCAAGTGATTACTTTCATTGTAAGGGAATGAGGTAGTCCTGTCAAGCGTTATCTCAAGAGCGCCATACTCCCCGTCAGCTTATTCACCTTCTTTTTCGCCCCGCAAAGAGCAATTCCAAAATAATTCAGCTCTTCCGAAGACACTTCTCCCATCTTGCCGGTAAATTCATCATAAGTCCTGCACCCCTGCGCCAGCTCTGTAAAATCCACTACCGTCAGTTCCGAGAATTCCGGCTCATACAATTTCTCACGGATAGCCTTTATCACCTTCGGGCTCCCTTTTAAGACCGGCACCGGAAATTCAATGATTCCTAAATGCTCCTTCCCGCTCCGGTCATAAACACTGCCGCCTATCACCTCCGGCATCTCCTTCCCTAATGTAATTCCCATAATCGCCGCCGTGTTGGCGATGATGCCAAGAGGCAGATTTTCATCAATCACCATCACACATTTCTCATTCTGTAAATCCATTCTCCTTATCCTCCTTATTCTTTCCTTCATACTCCGACAAAAACAGCCCCGCCACCGCAAGCGCCGTACCCGCCGCCGACACAGGCGTCACCCGTTCATGCAGGATTACCGCGGACGTCACCACCGTTATCACCGGAACCATGTAGATATACACGCTGGTCTTCACCGCCCCCAACGTTTTCACCGCCACATTCCACGTCACAAAGCACAGCGCGGACGCTCCCAATCCCAGATACAGGATATTGAACAGATTTGTTCCCTCCGCAAACCGCCGAAAGTCTGGTGCAAAATCAAAGAAACACAACGCCGGCACCATAAATGCAAGACCGTAGAAAAATGTCCTCCGCGTCGTAAGGATGACCGGATAGCCAAACTTGCCGATTTCCCTTGTGAGCAGGGAATAACACGCCCACACAAACGCCGCCAGCACCGCAAGAAAATCTCCTGCCGGGTTAAGGGAAAGCTTTGCACCGTTAAAGCTGATCATGGCAATGCCAGCCATCGCAACCAGAAACCCGCAGAAAAATCCTGCTCCTAGCCTTTCCTTCTTATGCGCCCTTTCCCGCCAGTCCTCCTCCCGTGATATTCCCCGAAATACCCTGAAAAACCCTGACAGCGGCACTCGAGACAGCAGGGCGGTAAAAATGGGCGCCACAGATATGATAACCCCCACATTTGACGCCATCGTAAGCGTAAGGGCGATATTTTCCAGAAGGAAATACAGGCAAGTTCCGCACAGCCCCGCCAGCGCAAAGATCATCTCCTGCCTGCGGCTCACTCCTCTAAGCCGGCGCGGGCAGACGGCAAAAAGCGCCAGAAATCCCAGAACGAAACGAAGGAACAAAATCTCCACAGGCTGAAAATCCGCCAGCAGAACCTTCGTAGATATAAATGTCGTTCCCCATATGATAATTGTAAATAACGCCGCCAGACTCCCGGCAAAGCGAGATATGCCCCTCCCGGCTCCGGCAGCACTCTTATCCTTCATAACAGTCTCATCCTCCATCTTTTTTCGTAAACATCTTCCGGTAACTCCCCGGCAAACATCTCTCAATAATTTCCCATCACATATCTTTCGGCTGTTTTTCCGTGAACATCTTCCGGTAACTCCCCGGCGCAAGCCCGATAAACCGGCCGAAATAATTGGTAAAATGGCTCTGGTCCGAAAATCCCGTCCGCATAGCTGCCTCCCCGGGAGGCACCCCCTCCGCCAGCATTTTCTTCGCCGCACCGATTCGGATATTTTCCAGATAGCGGTACGGCGTAACGCCTTTTTCCTTTGTAAACGCCCTGAGCAGCGCAGATTTCCCAAGCCCCGCGTACCGGCAGATTTCGTCCAGATAAATCCGCTCTGCAAAATGCTCCTCCATATATGCACACGCCCGCTCAATCTCTCGCCTGCAAGGCAAAACGCTGCTCTCAAAAGGCTGTCCGAACCTCCGGACAAGCATCGAGACGAGAAACAATAAAGTTTCCTCCCTCTCAAAGCTTTCGGTTTCTTCCATGAGCATCCCGTGGAGCAGGCGCACCTGACAGGCGATTTCCCCGTCGCAGATAACATTTTCCGAAAATCCGGGCAGCATCCGTTTTCCGGTAACCTCGTATGCCAGCTCAAGCATGACGCTCTCCCCGATATTAAGCCCCCGGTAATCAAACGCTCCGCCGCCGCACTGCACACAGCTATGGCTGTCGCCCGGATGAAAAAGCACAACGCTCCCCTCCTTAAGACATACTCCCTGTCCTTGCAGGAAAGCACCCGCCGCCCTCCCTCCACAAGCCCAATCACATAATGCCTGTGAAAATGTGCCGGGAACGGCTGCAAGATGCCCTCGAACCGATACGCCTCTACCCGCAGCTCATCATCGTATACCGCTGTCCGGATTTCCTTTTTCACGCGAACCCCTCCTGCCATGCTGATTTACCCGTCAGCATCCATTTTACTCCGAAAGCCGGTATATGTCTTGTAAAATATCTTCCTTTTCCATATCACCATTAAAATAAGGAGCCGAATCCATCTGCCCCACCTGTGATTTCATTTTTATCCATTACTTTTTACCGCCCACCGAAGTTTCGCGCACCCGGCCCGTCCATTCCTCCGGCACTCCTCTGCAGACGGCCTTATCACATCTTTCGCGATATCGCTGAAAATCCCTTCCTTATAAAACCGCTTGAACGCCTTCTTCACCAGCCTGTCCTCCCCGGAGTGGAACGTAAGGATTGCCGCCCGGGCGCCCGGCGCCATCGCCTCCGGCAAACCGGAAAGCATCGCCTCCAGCGCCTCAAACTCGCTGTTCACATCGATGCGGAGCGCCTGAAATACCCGCTGGCATGTCTTTTTTACCGCTGTCTTTTTCTGCTTATCCTCCGGCAGGAAGGCAATCGCCGCCTCAACCACCTCTCTAAGCTGCACCGTAGTCTCAATCTTCCCGCCGCGTCTTAACCGCCCGGCAATCTCCCCGGCAATCTCTTTCGCGTAAGGCTCGTCCGCATTTTCCATAAGCATCCCCGCAAGCTCTTCCTCGCTAAGCTCTAAGAGCCTCTTAGCCGCCGTCACGCCCCTTTCCGGGTCAAGCCGCAAATCCAGCGGCCCGTCCGTCTTATAGGAAAACCCCCGCTCAGGATTGTCAATCTGCATGGACGACACCCCCAGGTCTGCCAGTACAAAATCAAAGGGGCCGTACTCCTGTCCGATACGGGCAATCTCTGAAAAATTCTCCCGGATCACCGTCAGCATGTCCTCGCCGTACCCCAATCCAGAAAGCCGCGCCTTCGTCTTCTTAATCTCAATAGGGTCCACGTCCAGCCCGCATATATGCCCCTGCCCTTTTAGCTGCTCCAACATCCTGCGGGTATGCCCGCCGTACCCGAGGGTCATATCAAGCCCCCGCTCCCCCGGCTGAATCTTCAAAATCTCAAGAATCTCCTCCACGCAGATGGATATGTGCATACCCGCCGGGGTACTCCCCTTGCTAATTACCTTCTCAACAGTATCCGCGTACTTTTCCGGCTCATGCTCCTTATATTTCTCCTCAAACCGCCTCGGATGAGTTCCCTGATATCTCTGCCTCCGCTTGTGAATAAGAAGGCTCTCCCCCGCGGAGCAGATCTTTTCTTTCTTCCCGTCCGCCACAAGGTATGCCTCCCCAAATACCGTCGCCGCCCCGTCCTTCTGCAGGATATAGCTCCCGTCCGGCAGCGCGTAAAACTTCCGCCCAAAGCTGTCCGGGTATGTAATATCCTCCATGAGCCGCATCCCGTCAAGGACATCGTCCTTCACCGCCTGGTAATGGGGCAGCACATTGCACCGGGTCAGACCGAGCCCTTCCATGAACCTCTGGTAAACCTTGCTTACCGCCTCCCCCGGCATCTCCGGCTGGGCGTATACCGTCTCCGCGCAGTTCATAGTTCCCGCACTGATGCCCATTACAATCCCGTCAAACTCCCTGATTGCCGGCATAAGCCCAATCCTCCGGAAAAATTTATTCTGGGTCGGCACATGCCCTCCCCCTAAGAGAATGAAGTCATAAGCGTGAAGATTTCTCACCGTCTCCTTCCCGTTCCGTCTGTCGCACACATCAAAAGCCGAGACGGAAAGCCCCGTCTCCCTCGCCGTCTTCTCAAAAAAGAACCGCATCTCATTATTCTGCATATATGCGTCCGGGTCGGCGCAGATTACTAAGCACCTCGACTGCTCCTTCCAGTCCGCCTTAAGATTCTCCGCCAGGCGGTTTTCCGGGTTAAAGCCCTTATAGGACGGCGCTTTTGCCTCCCGGTAAGAGCCTGTCGGGCTGCTTGTCAAATATAAGATCATAGGTCATCCTCCTGTCTGTAACTGAAATCGTATGAAAGCTGCCGGGCAGGACCGACAGCTTTCTATAATGCATTTACTATAATAATTCATCCACGTAGAGATATATGCCTTCCCTGTCAATTACATTCCCTCCGCATCCTCAAATTCATCATAATACATATCCCACACAGAATCATAAGATCTTACTTTTTCCGCGTCTTTTCAGATATCCTCTAATAACAGCTTTCAATCCCCGTTCTGCCCCTGGGGAATCCCCATTCCGTCTTCCGTATAGCATCCCCTGACTTCACGGCATACCAAGCCATACTTCCAGCCTTCAAATTCCTCGGCAAACATTGGCTGTCCTTCCCATTAATAGATTCTGTAGATTAATTATTATACCATTAAACCAACCGTCTTTTCAATATTCCCGGCCATATTTCCCGGAAAACTTCTAAAAACCATATCTATTTTTCAAAACTGTCCTGTCAGTTTAAATATAACTATCCAAATACCCCTGCAGTTTTTCCGCCAGTTTCCCGATAGGCACACTGTCCGACTGAGCCTGCCCTTTTGCCCATATCATCTCCTGTCCTCCTGTTTCCCGTCATTCTTTGCCCATCTCCTGAAAAATCCTGCGGAAAGCAGCCCGAACCCGAAAACCGCTGCTCCGGTAGGCAGCAATACAAGATAGACCGCCTCTTTAAACCCGTCAAACAAGAAACCATACACCATTTGTCCAGCCGGCTGGGCGCACATGGTAATGGCCGACGTATACGCCATCACCTTCCCGATCAGATGCTCCGGCGTATTCTGCTGGATCATGGACACTGCAAAAATGGAAAAGATGCTGATTGCAATCTGCATTCCGCCGAAGGACACAACAATGGCCGCATATTTTACCGCTGCCTGGGCCTGGAAGAGAAATACCGCACCGGCAGGGAGCATGCATATCCCGATTGCCCCAAGCACAAGATACAGTCTTTCCTGTCTCAATTTCCCCGTGAGGAGCCCGGCGGCAATGCTGCCCACTATCGTTGCAACCGCCAGCGCACTTTCCGCCGCACCGTAATATCCCGCACCCAGGCCAAGGATCTCCCTGATGATAAACGGAAGCCCCACCAGTGCAATTCCCATCACAAAAAACCGTGAAAGCGCCGCCAGAACCAGCATTTTCAGCATATCCGCCCGCTCCTTTGCGATAAACCGGATGCTGACAAGAAAATCATCCCACACCACAGACAGCATTCCTTTTATCCCTCGTACAAAAGCCTGATGCGGCTGTTGCTTAAGCCGGATAAAACACTCGAGCAGCGCCGTCGCAAAAAAGCAGCCCACACTGGCATACATCACAGGCTGCAGGCCAACTGCCGCATAGAAAAGCCCGCCAAGCACCGGCGCGGTCAGATAAGAAATTGATGCCACCTGGTTTACTGCCGCATTTCCCCGGATGATATTATCCCCGGACAGCATACTGGGAATGCACGCCTGCACCGTAGGCGTCTCAAAAGCTCCGAGGACGGACAGCACGATAAGCAAGGCACTGATCACCGCAAGCTCCTGTTGCCTTTGCAGGACAGCCGCCGAAATCCCATGGACATCTTCTAAAATGACTGCCGCTGCCAAGACAGACAGCCCCGTCAGGAAATCCAGCGCTACCATGACTTTCCGGCGGTCCGCCCGGTCCGCGAGGATGCCCCCGAGAGGCGACAGGATTATTGCCGGAATCACCGCCGCCGACAATATCCCGGCAAATACAGCCGCCGATCCTGTCATCTCCAGTACATACATAGACAGCGCCAGCCGCAGGATGTAATTGCCGAACAGCGAACTGATCTGCCCAAGGACGAGCAGCGTAAAATTCTTCGTAAACAGTTTTTCCCTTACTTCCATAGCTTTTGGATCCTCCCCTGCATCTTATCATCAATGATCGGAAGGCCCATAGCCTCGAGCACCTCTGCGATAAACCGGCATTTTTTCTGTATTGCGCCGGCATCCCCCGGAAATACCGTGGGCATCAGCCAGAAATTCACCAGCGGGAGCAGCTCAGAAAGCTCTCTGGCATACGCTGTCTTTATGGATCCGTCGCGCCTTCCCTCCTCGATCAGCGCAAACCAAAGCGGCGTCAGTACCCGTCGGTTCGCCGCAACCGCCGCCGCCAGAATCTTCGGGTCTTTCAGGATGGCAATTGCCTGCACATTGATCTTCTCCCGCTCCTCATCCGCACGGTCAAGCGAAAGTACTTCCCGGATCTTCTCCAAGCCGTTAAGATCCGTCCGATCCCTGACCGCCTCAAAAGGATTGTTCCGGAAAAACAGCTCATCTCCCAAAGCGTGCATAACCTCCTCCTTGCCCTTGAAGAACCGGTAGAACATCCCCTTGGCTCCGCCTGCCCGTTCCATAATGTCCGTAATCGCAGTCTCCTCATAACCCTTAGATAAAAACAGCTCCTTCGCCGCGTCAAGAATCTCCCGCCTCCACTGGTCGGGCTGCTTCTTTACTGGTCTTGCCATCTTCGCCGCCTCCTCCTAATAGTTATTGACTTAAGGTCAATAACTATTTTATAAGAAGTTCTGTGATTTGTCAATAGAAGCTTTTCAGATTATTTTTTAGAATGGATAATGATAACCCGAAAGTTAACGGATACGATAAAAGGCCCTGCATCCCGTCACTCCGGAACACACAGCCTTTTATCATCCTGTATGTATTTTTACACTTGGTATTATCTATACTGCATTTATACTCTCCGTCTGAACATTACACCATCAATGGCAATGTCCGCCGCAGTTTTTACAGTCCCCGCCACACTGTATGGATTTTCCATTCTTTTTATCCCGAACCATACTCCTTACTGCAAACCCCACAAGGACACATACGATTGCCCCGACAACAAAAGTTCCCATATCGCTAAACCTCCGTCTTCATTTACTGTCTTCTGACTTTTATTTTCTGCCAGCTCTTACCTTTTTGTTCTTCCGGCTCCTATCTCGCCGCAGCCATCCCTTTCACGCCCATCTTCAGCGTTCCGCTTTCTTTATACGGACGTACCAGCAGATAGATAAATCCGATGACAAGGACGATTGCCGCAACTGTCCCGATGCCGAAACCGCCGCCGGACATCACATTTCCAATCTGGTACACGCAGAGTGATACGACATAGGCGAGAAGTGTCTGGTATCCGATTGCAAACCAAAACCACTTAATATTGTTCATCTCCCGCTTGATGGCTCCCATCGCCGCAAAACAAGGCGCGCACAAGAGGTTAAATACAAGGAAGGAATATGCGGCTGCCGCCGTCATGCTGCCGGCAAGCTGCCCCCAGATTTCTGTTCCGTCCTCCGCAACCTCTGCGAACCCAAACAGGATGCCAAAGGTTCCTACCACGTTCTCTTTGGCGATGAGTCCGGTAACCGCCGCCACCGCCATCTTCCAGTCGCCCCAGCCCAGAGGCGCAAAAAGCGGTGCAAGGATACTTCCGAAAGCCGCCAGGATGCTGCTGTCAAGCTGTTCTGCCTCAAGCATCCCAAAAGAACCGTCCGACCAGCCAAAGCTCATCAGGAACCATAAAAGAACCGTCGATACAAGGATGATCGTGCCTGCCTTTTTGATAAATGAATACCCGCGCTCCCACATGCTCCGAAGGACATTTCCCGCTGTCGGCATATGGTACGCCGGCAGCTCCATAACGAAGGGCGCCGGGTCTCCCGCGAACATCCGCGTCTTTTTTAAGATAATGCCGGAGCAGATGACTGCTGCGATGCCTGCAAAGTACGCACTGGGCGCAACCCATGCCGCCCCGTCAAAGAGCGCTCCTGCAATCAGTGCGATGATCGGCAGCTTTGCCCCGCAGGGGATAAATGTGGTCGTCATAATCGTCATCTTGCGGTCCCTGTCATTTTCAATCGTCCTGGATGCCATAATCCCCGGCACGCCGCATCCCGTACCGATGAGCATCGGGATAAAGGATTTCCCTGAAAGGCCAAACTTGCGGAAGATCCTGTCCATAATAAATGCCACCCTCGCCATATATCCGCAGCCTTCCAAAAACGCAAGGAAGATAAACAGCACAAGCATCTGCGGTACAAAACCAAGCACCGCGCCCACTCCTGCCACAATTCCGTCAAGGATGAGCCCCTTAAGCCAGTCTGCACAGTTTATGCTCACAAGGATGTTCTCGATTGCCGGAGGGATGATCTCGCCGAACAGCACATCATTTGTCCAGTCTGTTACAAATGCCCCCACTGTCGATACAGATACATAATACACCAGCCACATGACAATTGCAAATATAGGCAGCGCCAGCCACCGGTTCGTCACCCAGCGGTCTATCTTATCTGATACGGTAAGCTTCTGCGTCCGGTTTTTTCGTACACATTCTGCAATTACCCAAGATATGCAGACATACCTCTCATTCGTGATGATGCTCTCCGTATCATCGTCAAACCGCTCCTCCATCTCCTTTATGTCTGCGGATATGTCCGGGACAGACGGCATCTGTTCCTTAATCTTATCATCTTTTTCCAAAAGCTTGACCGCGAAAAATCTTTTCTGTGCATCAGGCACGACTCCGGCAAGCCGTTCTTCTACTCTCCTTATGATGCTCTCCGCCTCTTCTCCGAACTCATGGACTGCCTTCGCCGCTTTCCCGGACTTCGCAAGGAGCACCGCCCGGTCCGCCGTCTCCATGATGCCTGTTCCCTTAAGGGCAGAAATCCGTGTTACCTCACAACCGAGCTTTTCGCCCAGCTTTCCGGTGTCGATCACATCGCCGTTCTTTTGCACGATATCCATCATATTCACCGCCATGATCACCGGAATCCCAAGCTCCATAAGCTGCGTGGACAGATAGAGATTGCGCTCAATGTTCGTTCCGTCCACGATATTGATGATGGCATCCGGCCTGTCGCCGATCAGGTAATCCCTCGCCACTACTTCCTCAAGTGTGTAGGGAGACAGAGAATAAATCCCCGGCAGATCCATGATGATGACATCCTTTTGCCCCTTTAATCTCCCTTCCTTTTTCTCCACCGTTACCCCCGGCCAGTTGCCCACGAACTGATTTGAGCCGGTGAGCGCATTGAACAGCGTTGTCTTGCCGCTGTTTGGATTTCCCGCAAGTGCTATTTTTACAGACATAACCTTTCTCCTTCTTATGATCATTTTTCTTACTGATAATTTAGGATATCCCTATTCGGGGATATCCGTTTATGTTACTGTTACTCCCGAATCGTTTTCTTACGGTCTGTGCAGTGAATGTACAGGCCTGTGCGAACAGTAACACTTTGATTCCCCGTTGCCTGCAGATGGAATTTTAAATAGAATAGGCTTCCCAGAATTAGTATAAGCTAACTCTAGAGTAAAAAAAATACTACCTGCCGTTACTCTACCAGTATCATCTCTGCATCTGCCTTCCGCAGGGAAAGCTCGTAGCCTCTCACCGTCACTTCCACTGGATCGCCGAGGGGCGCCACCTTCCGGACAAATACTTCTACGCCCTTCGTGATTCCCATATCCATGATCCTTCTTTTCACCGGTCCTTCCCCCGTAAGCCTTTTCACCCTCACTGTTTCCTTACAGGGCACTTCTTTTAACGTCTTCATCTTCCTTTATCCCTTCCTTCTTTTACATTTTAGCAGAACACTCTGCAGGTGATAACTGCCTACACCATGATCTTGCTGGCCATATCCCGTCCTATGGCTACACGGGAGTCCTTCACATTCACAATCACGTTGCCGCCGATATCTGATACGACAGTCACGATCCCGCCTGCGACAAATCCCAGACTCTCCAAAAACTTTCTGACCTCCGTTTTTCCTCCAATGCGTTTGATCTCCATCGGCTCACCGGAGCTTACCATTGATAAAGGCATAATGTCATCTCCTTTTCTGTCTGCGGCTCTTCCATACGTGCGTAACCGGACTCCGCTTTGATTTTGATAATTATTTTCATTTCAATTATTAGTATATACTAACTAAAATTAGATGTCAACAACTTTTTCTTTTTAAAGATTTTTTGCCTTTCTTGTGGTATACTGGTGGGAAATATAGATTTCAACATCTGTTTGAAATTATCTGCAAGGAGATGCAAAATGGAAATGTTAAATGAATCTGCGGAAAATTATCTGGAAACTATACTGATCTTAAGCAAGAGACTCCCTGTCGTCAGATCTGTGGATATTGCCAATGAGCTTGGCTTTAAGAAACCGAGCGTCAGCGTTGCCATGAAAAATCTCAGGAACAAAAATCATATCACTGTAACTGACGCCGGTTTCATCTATCTCACCGAATCCGGCCGGGAGATTGCGGAGATGATCTATGAACGGCACCAGCTTTTAAGCTCGTGGCTCACCATCCTGGGCGTACCTGCCGATATTGCCGCAGAGGACGCCTGCAAGATTGAACACGTCATCAGCAAGGAGAGCTTCGACGCCATAAAGAGGCATGTAAAAAAGTAAACATGCCTCAGCTTTCCTGTCTGATAATTTCAAAATACAAAAAAATCGGATACAGGTAGCTCGCCCCGAAGGTCCCGAGCTTCTTCGGGCCGGCGACAGCTCCGCCGAGGATCAGCGCTTTACTGAGCGCCATCCCGACGGTCGCTTTTGTGATGCTCTTTTCCTTACGGTTGACGAACATCTCATTCCCTTTGATGATATAGGTATATTCCAGGTTCCGCATGGTGTAGAACGGGAAATCTTCATAGAGCTCCATAATCTCCCACAGCCGGTCTATCGTGAGGTCTTTTTTCAGCCACGCTACGGCATCTTCTTTATTTTTCAATTGCATAGGCATCCCCATCTCCAGTCTGATCCGTGTTATTGATCATGCTTTCCGGCAGCATGAAAAACTTTGTAGTCTGTAAACGATAACATTCCTGTAAACAACCTTTGATCCCTCCAAGGCTTCCCACTCCCACAAGCGCTGCCCCGGCCCGCAACAACAATTCCCTTAATCCTTCCGTCAAGTCCACTTCAATCCCCGCCCCTGTCGTCAAAACAGATACTTCTTCCACTGGTAATGCTCCATATCTACATATCCATCCACAAATCCAACGCCTTCTCTTTGAAGCAGCTCTGTCTGGTATCTTCCGCCAGAGCTCTGTGCGCCGCCGAACACTTCCCCGTTCTTTTTCACCACTCTGTGCCAGGGAATAGTACTCCCATGAGGAATGGCATGAAGGGCATAGCCAACGACCCGCGCCCACCGGCGGTTGCCTGCAAGGGCGGCAATCTGGCCGTAAGTTGCCACCTTTCCTTCAGGAATCTGGCGGATAATATCATAGATCATCTCAAATGCTGTTTTATCGCTCATCGTTTCGTCGTCCTGCCGTTTCTTTGTTGTATTAACCGTTGTTAACCAGTTTATCATATCTGTGTGCGGATTGCCAGTTCCCGCTGATTATTTTTCAGCGCAAAAACAGCCTGTGCTGCTTATAAACTGCACAGGCTGCCCCAATCTTCCTTAAAATACTTCTTTCACTGCCGGATAGATCTTTCTGAACTTCTGATACCGCTCTTCATACTTCTTGACCAGCAAAGGCTCAGGCTCTACCGTACCTGCCACCTTCACCACTTTCGCCGCGATCGTCTCTACATCCGGATATTCCCCGCAGCCCACTGCCGCCAGCATAGCGCCGCCAAGAGCCGGGCCTTCCTCGCTTTCAATGACATCCACCTTCATGTCCATCACATTTGCGATAATCTTTTTCCACAGCGGGCTCTTCGCGCCGCCGCCGCAGATCTTCGTGCACCCGATGCTTATCCCCAGGCTCCTGGCAACTTCCAGGGAATCCCTGAGGCCGAAGGCAACACCTTCTAAGACCGCCTGGGTCATATCCTCTCTTGTAGTGTCCATGGACATGCCGATAAACATAGCCCGCGCATCCGGATTATTATGCGGCGACCGTTCGCCCATCAGATAGGGCAGGAAGAATACATTGTTTTCCCCAAGCTTATCGATCGCCGCCTGCTCTGCCGCAAAGTCCGCCGTTTTTAATATCTCTTCGTTCCACCATTTGTTACAGGAAGCGGCGCTTAGCATACACCCCATCAGATGATAATTTCCATCCGAATGGGCAAAGGAATGGAGCGCGTTATGTTCATCCACCTTAAACTCCCTGCTGGAGATAAAGATTGTTCCCGACGTTCCCAAGGAGATGTTGCACATGCCGTCCCCTACCGTCCCGGTGCCGACCGCAGCAGCCGCGTTGTCCCCGGCTCCGGCAATGATCTTTACCTCCGGGGATAGCCCAAGCTCCCTTGCAAGCTCCGGCTTTAATGTGCCGACGACCTGAAAGCTTTCGTAAAGCCTTGGGAGCATCTCCTCGGTGATGCCGCAGATATCCATCATCTCCCCGGACCAGCGGCGGTTCTTCACATCCATAAGAAGCATCCCCGACGCATCTGACATATCTGTGCAGAAGGTTCCCGACAGCTTATAGGCAAGATAATCCTTCGGCAGCATGATCTTAGCTATCCGCGCAAAATTATCCGGCTCATGCTTTTTCATCCACAGGATCTTCGGCGCCGTGAATCCGGCAAATGCGATATTCGCCGTATACGCGGACAACTTTTCCTTGCCGATGACCTGATTTAAGTAATCTGTCTCCTCGCCCGTCCTTCCGTCATTCCACAGGATCGCGGGACGGATCACCGCATCATCCTTATCAAGAGCCACCAGCCCGTGCATCTGCCCGCCAAAGCTGATACCGGCCACCTCACTCTTCTCACACTCTGCCGTAAGCTCCCGAATCCCCTCCATGGACCGGGCAAACCAATCCTCCGGCATTTGCTCCGACCATCCCGGATGTGGGAAATAAAGCGGATATTTCCGAGAGACGATTCTTTTAATCTCCCCTTCCCCGTCCATCAACAGCAACTTGACCGCCGATGTCCCCAGATCTATACCAATATATAACATGTGTCTTCTCCCTTCCTTTCGTTTTCTATAGTCTACTCCTGATGAAAACTTTTGTCAATTATTTTATTTATGTTTTTATTATTAATCAATATTCAACATTGAGTTTTATGTATTACTTCCATATTTTAGACGATATGTAGATTTTTAATATTATCTTTTATTAATTATTTTATTTATTTTATATAGTTTTATAAAAATTATTGACTACTTATATAAAATGTTTTATCTTTAAATCAAGATATATTAAGGGGGTGTTCCTATTGCCAGAAGAAAATATAAAGACCCGTGATTTCGGCAATATCTATCGATTGATCTATGAGAAAAAGCAATGCTCCAGACAACAGATCGCAGAAGAACTTGGCATCAGCCTTCCCACGATCACGCATAATCTGGCACTTCTTAAGGAGCAGGAGCTCATCTACACATCCGGGACTTTCAATTCCACCGGCGGCAGAAAAGCCAATATGTTCCGCTGCGTTCCCAATGCAAGATACGCTTTAGGAATTGACATTACAAGGAATCATCTTTCCATTGTACTGATCAATCTGAATCTGGATATCATTGATCGTGAAAGAACGAGATGTGCTTTTGAAGATACTTCTGCCTATTATGAAAATCTGCAGAAAAAAGTTGAACAATTTCTTAACAATCAGAATTTAGACACAGACAGGCTCCTCGGAATCGGGATTTCCCTGCCTGCCATTATAGAGTCAGACCAGAAAACTGTTTTCTATGCCACAGTTATCTCGCTGCTTGGGAATTTTTATGAACGGATCAGCTCCTGCTTTCCGTATCCGTACCTGCTCTTCAACGATGCCAGCTCCGCAGGGCTTGCGGAGAGCTGGCACGCAAACTTTGACCGGCCCATGTTATACCTCTCTTTAAGCAACAGTGTAGGCGGAGCTTTCTTAAATAACGGGAAGATCTTCCCCGGCGCCAACTCCCACTCTTCAGAATTCGGGCATATGTGTATCGTTCCCCACGGCAAAAAATGTTACTGCGGATGCTACGGATGCCTGGATGCCTACTGCTGCGCAAAAGTGCTGTCAGATTTCACTGGAGGGAACCTGGCAGAATTTTTCAAAGAACTGTCCTCCGGAAATCCCGGATACCGTCGGGTCTTTGACGATTACCTGGACTACTTGGCAATCGCGGTAAATAACTTACGCATGTGCTATGACTGCGACGTGATCATCGGCGGCACCGTCGGCTCCTTTATGTCGGATTACCTCAAGGATCTCCGGCAAAAGGCAATTAAACTGAATCCTTTTGAAAAAAGCGGCAATTATATCCTGTGCTGCCACTACCGCACAGAGGCCTCGGCAGTAGGAGCCGCAGCACATTATGTTGACAAATTTATTAAAGGAATGTAGCAAACAACATTCTTAACCAAAAATCCGATACCCATGGTCAAGCGGCCCGTTCCCTTTCCCAAGGTCAAGCATCGCCGCCAGCGCGCCCGAGATGTATTCCTTGGCACCTTCCACCGCCTCATCAAGGCTGTACCCTTTCGCCAGATTTGACGCGATGGCGCTTGAAAGCGTACAGCCCGTTCCATGGGTATTCGGGTTGTCGATCCGTTTTCCCGTGAACCACTTGCAAGAACCGTCACGGTACAGCAGGTCATTGGCGTCATTGAGCTGATGCCCGCCCTTAAGGAGCACCGCGCAGCGATAGCTTTTGCCAATCTTCTCCGCCGCCGAAACCATATCTTCCGGTGTCCTGACCTCCATCCCTGAGAGCACCTCAGCCTCCGGGATATTAGGTGTCAGTACAGCGGCGAGAGGAAGTAGGTGTTCCTTCAGCGTATCTACCGCCTCGTCACTGATCAGCTTTGAGCCACTTGTGGCTACCATCACCGGATCTACCACAATATTTTCCGCCCCGTATTCCTTTAGCTTTTCCGCTGTCTTTACGATAAGCGCGCTGCCGGACATCATGCCGATCTTCACCGCATCCGGAAATATATCGGTAAAAATATTATCAAGCTGCTCCCCCAAAAACTCCGGCGTCACCTCCATAATCCCGGTCACGCCCATAGTATTCTGCGCCGTCAGCGCCGTCACCGCACTCATGGCATATACGCCGTTGCAGAGCATCGTCTTAATGTCCGCCTGGATTCCCGCGCCGCCGCTCGGGTCACTTCCGGCAATCGTTAAAGCTGTTTTCATCGTTTGACCTCCTTTTCCCGCTGCTTTCCGCACAGACTCTCCGCCAGCTCCTCTGTCAGTTTCTCCGCGTACACATCCGCCCGTCTCTTTATCTCTTCCGTCTCCCCCGCGCTGAACCTGTCATATACTCCCACAGTGCGAAAGCCCGCCCGTTTCGCCGTCTCCACGGCATAGAGAACATCTTCGAATACTAAGAGCTCCCCAGGCTTAGCCCCAAGATACTCCGCCGCCTTTTCATAGATCAGCGGATACCGTTTTCCTGCACCCACCTCCGCACAGGTAAAAATACGCCCAAAATACCTGCCGATGCCGAGCCGCCTAAATGCCGCCTCGATATGCTCCCTGTAGCTGGCAGTCGCGGCAGCCATCAAGATTCCCCTCTCCGCCATCCCGGCAAGGAATTCTTTCACTCCCGGTTTCAGGCGCACCTCGTAAAAGTAAAAATCCCGCACCGCATCAAGGACGCCCTGGATAATCCCATCCAAGGAGGCAGAAAGGCTGTACCGCTCCTTTACATACGCCGCCCCCTCTGCCATAGTCATAGGATACAATATCTCGCTTAAGTTCTCCTCCGGCACTATCCCGATGCCCCTAAGGTAACGCGCACCCGCATTTTCCCATATTTCCATGGAATCTAAGAGCGTGCCGTCCACGTCAAAGATTGCTCCTTTTATCACGTTGCTTTCCGCCTCCTTCATTATCCGGCTGAATTTTGCACACAGGCATCTTTAGCCCCTGGGTTTTCTTAATCCTTAAACATCTCCTCCGCAAGGCTCCTAAGCTCCCTTGCCGCTCCTTCGATGTCTTCTTTCACAAAGATTGCGCTGATCACCGCGATTCCGCAGATTCCGCTGCCGGAAAGCTCCCGCAGATTATCCGCGCTGATTCCGCCGATGGCAATCACCGGAATATCCACCGCCTCACAGATTGCCCGCAAGGTCTCATGAGATACTTCACACGCATCCTCCTTGGAGCCTGTGGGGAACACTGCGCCCACGCCAAGATAATCCGCTCCCCGCTCCTCGGCAAGAACCGCCTGCTCCACCGTCTGTGCCGACACGCCGATAATTTTATCCGGCCCTAACTTCGCCCGCACATCCCCGGCCTCCATGTCGCTCTGGCCCACATGTACGCCGTCCGCATCCGCCGCCAATGCAATCTCCACATCGTCATTCACCACAAAGGGCACCTGGTACTTTCGGCAAAGCTCTCTAATCTCTACTGCCTCTTCAAGAAAATGCTCCTTATCCAGTTCCTTTTCCCGCAGCTGCACAAAGGCAGCTCCCCCTTTGACAGCCCTCTCCACCTGGCTTGCCAGTGTTTCCCCTCCAAGCCAGCTCCTGTCCGTCACCGCATATAGCAGCAGGTCTTTCTTATCGAACTTCATACTTCGCTCCTTTATCTAAGATTTCCCCGTCCATATTGTAGACGGCATCAATAATCCGGTTCCGATACGTGGAGTTGCCGTCGCCTTCTGTCATACGGCTCCACCCAATCTCCCCGGCAAGCCCCATGGCGCAGACCGCCGCTGCTGCTGCCTCTAAGACGTTCCCCGGATTTGCCGTGACAAACGCAGTCATCATGCCGGAGAGCTGACAGCCCGTTCCGGTTATCTTCCCCATCTCCGGCCGCCCGTTGCGGATAACATAGCACGTTTCACCGTCGCTTAAAAGGTCGATTGCTCCGGTAATTGCGGCGATGCAGCCGCTCTTTTTCGCAAACTCTTTTGCAAATGCGACCGCCCCGTCAAGTTTTTCCTCCGTCACCGCATCCGCCACATCCGCGTCCACGCCTTTCGTAGTGCCGCTCCCCAAAGCCAGTGTCTTGATCTCAGAGATATTTCCCCGGATGGCCGTAAGCTTAAGCTCCTCCATCAGGCGGACAGCCGTATCGGTGCGAAGGGCGCTGGCTCCCGCCCCCACCGGGTCTAAGAGTATGGGGTGGCAAAGCTCATTCGCTTTCCTCCCCGCCGCATACATCCCCTCGATGGTCTGCTGGTTCAATGTGCCGATATTGATATTCAGCCCGCCGCAGATTGCCGTGATGTCCTCAACATCCTTCGGCTCGTCCGACATGATGGGGCTCGCCCCGCAGGCTAACAGCACATTCGCCACGTCATTCACCGTCACATAGTTGGTGATATTATGCACAAGCGGCACGGTCTTTCTCACATTTTCCAAACAAGTTCCAAGCATCTCGATTACCTCCTCTTTCCTGGATCATGCCTCTTACGCAAATTTTCATCCAAGCAGAAAGCGGACATACCTGTAAGGGTACATCCGCCGTTTTCACTCATCCTGGCATCACGAATATCTATCCATCATACCGTTCCCTACGTTGGCATTATCCAAATCAGGTCCGCGGGTCCAGGCATTCATCCTGTTCTCAGCCTGCTTGATACGCAAGCTCCCCTTTTTTGTATTTTGTTTACATATTCAGTATACTACAGCTCACTTTTTTTGCAAGCTAATTTTTCATATTTATATTGCCAGTTATTATGCTTGCGATTATTATACTTGAAATCATTATATTTTGATGTATAATAAACCTTGAGTTTCCGCAAAATACAATGAAAAAATGGATATGTCTACTCCAAAGTACAA
>CANAPP010000048.1 GCA_947363565.1 uncultured Lachnospiraceae bacterium
AGATGCGGATAAGCTATTTATTAACTAATTTTTTAATTCACAAAAGAAAATAATCCCAGGGCCACCAAAAACATTCCAGGATAGTTTCAAAAACAAAAATTTAATTTCTTGACAAATAGTAAATATTTTTTGTATTGAACCGGCCGATTTTGAAGCTGCTGGGGGCAAAGGGACAGCTTCTTTCTCTGGGAGAGGAATATATTGCGATTATTGCCCTGGGGGCAGCGCTGCAGATCATCGGAACCGGTCTGATCCCGTTTATCCGCAATCACGGCGGCTCCTTCTATGCTATGGTTTCCATGATTGCAGGATTTATTACAAATATTATACTGGATTATCTGTTTGTATGGGTGCTGGCACAGGGCGTTGCCGGGGCGGCCATTGCCACCGTCATCGGCCAGGGCGTCACGATGGCGATCGCCCTCGCCTATCTGCTGCGAAAGAGGCAGTTCACGCTGAATATCGCTTTTTCGAAACTGGGAAAAACGGCGGCGGATGTTATCAGGGTGGGGATAGCGCCCTTTGGCCTTGCCATGAGCCCGAATATTTCGCTGATCATTATTAACCGGTTTTCTATGTCTTACGGAGGAGAGAAGGCAATCGCCGTCTATGCGTGCATTGCTTATATTATCTGTATCATTTACCTGATTTTTCAGGGCGTGGAAGATGGATGCCAGCCGCTGATCAGCCAGTGCTACGGTGAAAAAGATTTCACCCGGATGAAGGATTTCCGGAAAATGGCGTATGTATTTGCCATAATGCTGTCTTTGGCGGGGTGCATCATGATGTATCTGATGCGCAGCAGTTTGGGGATTTTGTTTGGCGCGTCGGGAGAAGTGAATGCGGAGATTGCAAAGATCATACCGATATTTTTGATTTCCGTGCCTTTTGTCGCGGTGATCCGCGTTACGACGGCAAGCTTTTATGCGACAGAAAAGAGTACGTATTCGTATGTATTAACCTTTATCGAACCGATATTTATGCTGGTCCTTATGCTCATCCTGCCGCCTTTGTTCGGAGGGCAGATCATGATCTGGTGGAGTACGGTGGATGCAAGGATTTTATCTGCGCTTCTGGCTTTGGTACTAAACAAACGCGCTGATAAAAAAGGATTTATGTAAAGGGGATTTAACATGCTGTATTCACAGGCACAATGGCTTTTATTTTTCTTTTTCTATTGTTTTCTTGGCTGGATATGGGAATGCATATATATGTCAGCCTTACAAGGGCAGTTGGTGAACCGCGGCTTTTTACATGGTCCCTTCATTCCCATCTATGGATACGGAGCTATGATTGTCCTATGGCTGACTTGGGAAGTCAGGGAAAATATACTTTTGATATTTTTGACGGGAATGTGTGGAGCGACTGTTTTAGAATATATTACGGGATTGGCCGGTATAGTCCTTGTAGCGGTATACGCCGCAGATATCGCGGTGTCGGTTCAGACTGCGCTATATCTGCAGGAAAATGCAGACGATCAACAGGTATGCATCCGTCAGTGAGTTTAGCCGGATTCCTGCCGTTTCTTTAAAAACTCTTTTGCAATCTCTAAATCTTCCGGTGTGGTGATCTTGATGTTCTCATACGAGCCTTCAAATAGCCGTACCGGAAGATGGAGCATCTGTTCTACGACCATCGCGTCGTCTGTCACGTCGATGTCTTGCTCCTGCATAAGCCGGAAATAGGCTTTGGTGATCAGGGAAGTCTCAAAGATCTGGGGGGTCTGCACCGCCCAGACATATTTGCGCTTTGGTGTCTGTACCGCGAACCCATCATCGTCCACGATCTTTACAGTATCTTTGCTGGGCATGCCTGCCACGCAGGCCCGGTATCTGCGGACAGTCTCGTATCCGCGTCTGATGATCCCTTCGTCCACGAACATCCTGGCGCCGTCATGGATAAAGACATAGCTGCTCTGGCTGGGCGCATTTAACCGCTGTACGGCCTTAAGTCCCTGCCAGACAGAGTCATACCGCTGCGCCCCGCCTGCCACGATCGCGCTTACCTTTGTAAAATGATACTTATCTGCAATCTCTTCCCTGGCAAACTTTTCCTGCCCTTTTCCGACGACAAGGACAATATCGCCGATGATCCCTGAATCCTGAAAAGCCTTTAACGTATAATAAATGACCGGCTTCCCCTCGAGTTCGATATACTGTTTCTGTACAGCAGTTTTCATCCGCTTTCCCTGGCCTGCCGAAAGTACGATGGCCGTGCAGTTATCCTTATGCATATCGCTCACCCAGTTTCAGATTGGGCACAGCATTCAGATCCCAGCCGTGCCTTGTGCCCGCAAGGTATTCATAGTAAGCCGCAGTACCGATCATGGCCGCATTGTCCGTGCAGTAGACCGGGGACGGGTAATAAAGCTTCACGCCCCGCTCCTTGCAGGCGGTTTTCATCGCTTCGCGCAGTGCGCTGTTGGAAGCGACGCCTCCGGCGATGGCAAATTTGTCTGCGCGGTATTCTGTTACGGCGTGCATGGCATTAGCAACCAGGACGTCGGTCACGGCCTTCTGGAAGGAAGCCGCCACGTCTGCCTGGCTGTACTCTTCACCCTTCATGCGGCAGCCGTTGATATAGTTGAGCACCGCGGACTTCACGCCGCTGAAGCTGAAGTCGTAAGGCGCATCCTCCACATGCGCCCGGGGAAAACTGATCGCCTCCGGGTTGCCCTCTTTAGAAACTTTGTCGATCTTAGGGCCGCCCGGATAACCAAGCCCGATCGCTCTTGCGACCTTGTCAAATGCTTCCCCGGCTGCATCATCCCTTGTCCGCCCGATGATGTCGAATTTTCCATAATCTTTAACACGGACCAGATGGGTATGCCCGCCGGACACAACCAAAGAGAGAAACGGCGGCTCAAGCTTTGGATGCTCGATAAAATTGGCCGCAATATGCCCCTCGATATGATGCACGCCGATCAGCGGCTTTTTTGCCGCATAGGCAATGGCTTTCGCTTCCGCCACACCCACGAGGAGCGCACCGACAAGTCCCGGGCCGTAGGTGACGCCGATGGCGTCAATAGCTGAAAGCTTTGTGCCCGCTTCAGAAAGCGCTGCCTCGATGACCTGATTGATCTTTTCGATATGCTTCCTTGACGCAATCTCCGGCACGACTCCACCATATAAAGTGTGAAGCGCGATCTGCGAGGAGATCACGTTGGAGAGCACCTCTCTTCCGTTCTTCACTACGGCAGCAGCCGTCTCGTCACAGGAACTCTCGATCGCAAGTATCAAAATATCCTTCTGCTTTTCTATCTTATCTTCCATCCTGTCTATCCTTTTCCCGCCTGTCTATCTAGGGCGTTAATCTTCAAACACAAGCTCCACCGAGCGTTTATCCTTCGCTGCTATAGCACGCGGAAATATCCGGCGCACTTCGTCCATATATTCCTCCGGGTGATTCAGAGAGGGGCTGTAATGGGTAAGCCACATCTCCCTTACATCCGCGTCTTTCGCAAGCTGCGCGGCTTCGTAGAAGGTCATGTGCTTATATTCCTTCGCCTTTTTCTGCTTATCTTTTTCGCCGTACATCCCTTCACACACGAACAAATCCGAACCTGCGGCATTCTGCCGGATGGAATCTGTGGGCCTCGTATCGGTGCAGTAGGTCACTTTGATGCCCTTTCTGGCCGGGCCGAGCACCATGTCCGGTGTGTAGGTATTTCCGTCCGATTCCACTGTCTCGCCCTTCTGGAGGATTCCCCAGAACCGCTGCGGGATCTGTGCCGCGTTGGCTCGTTCCACGTCGAATTTGCCTGCCCGGTCGATTTCGACCGTGTAGCCATAGCAGATGACATTGTGGTTCACACGGAAGGCCTTTAGGCGGTAACCATTTATCTCAAATGTCTGTTCCGGCTCGGTAATCTCGATATATTGGATGGAAAATGGAAGCTCCGGTGCGATCACCCGCAGCGAATCCACCACCCGTTTTAAGCCCTTTGGGCCGATCAGCGTAAGCGGCTGTGTCCGGTCGGCGTTGCCCATCGTAAGCAAAAGCCCCGGGAGCCCGCTGATATGGTCTCCGTGATAATGGGTAAAGCAGATGACATCAATAGGCTTAAAGCTCCACCCTTTCTCTTTAATGGCAATCTGCGTCCCTTCGCCGCAGTCGATCAAAAGACTGCTTCCGTTATATCTTACCATAAATGATGTGAGCCACCGGTACGGCAGCGGCATCATCCCGCCAGTTCCTAACAAACATACATCTAACATCTTCTACCTCTTTACTGCTGTCGGCTAACCTTCCGTCTCCATCGGCACGAGAAAGCTTCCGACAAGCTCATCATAGCACTGCTCGCAAAGCTCGAAGCGATCCCTGCGGTTATCCTTTCCGGAAAAATAGCCCCACCGCTTCTCGACCTCCAGCATATCCTCCGAGGGAACCCCTCCGGTTACCGGGATCTCTTTGCCGCATTTGTTACAGATAATCTTGCTGATTTCCTGAATCTCTTTTGTGTTGTTCCTATATTGGCGCATACAATTCCTCCTGTGCATATTCCATATATCCTGAAATATATCCTTCTTCTTGCTGTTACGCCTACATTATATAAAACCGTCTGACGATTTCCAAGTGGGAAGCGCTGACACATCTGCCAGTTATTTTCCAAATCCGAAACTCATCAGGATGGCATCCTCCGCCGGCTGTGTGTAAAAGTTTTTCCGGACGCCGTCCCGGATAAAGCCGGCCTTTTCATAAAGCCTTATGGCCGCCTTGTTGCTTTGCCGCACGTCTAAGAGGATTTTCCTGATTCCCCGCTCAAGGCAAATGTCTTTGAGCGCTGCAAGGAGCGATGCCGCCGTTCCCTTGCGCCTTACCGCCGGATCCACGGCTATCCTTGCAATCTCTAATTCATCCGCGGCGCAGTAGCAGATCACATAGCCGGCAAGCAGATCAGAAAGCCAAGCGCCTAAGAGGATGGTACAGGGCTGTTCAAGGCTTTCGCCGATCCCGGCAATGCTCCACGGATCCGGGAACCCCTCTGTTTCAAGCTGATGGATCCGTTTGATATCTTTTTTCTCAATTTCCTTAATTGTCAGCATGTCTTCATATCCGGACGTTCTTTTTCGGGAAGCGGCTGTTCGCTGCGGGAATCTTTATCATTGCTCCGGGTATCTGCCCGCGCCTTGCGTTCCTTACGTTCCCGTTCCGCCTGGGAGACTCTGAGATACTCCGGCTTGTGTTCCGCCGCCGTCTCAATCCGGCCGTCCCGGTAATACCGGATGGCAAGCGCTGCCACAGACGCCGCTCGCTGGCGGTTCATCTGACACGGCGCAAAAGTAATATCCTTCCCGGGCATGATGCGCTCCGTCAGCGCGTCCCTGAACACCGGCACGCCGTCGCCGAGGAAAATGATCTTTCGCTGATAGGACATAAGCTTCTGCCCCAGTTCCTCGATGCTGACCGCCATCTGCCCTTCGAGGACGGTAAGCTCACCGCCCCGGAATTCGTAGATGCCCGTATAGACCTGCCCGCGCCTGGCGTCCATGATCGGGCAGACGATACTTTCCGTGCCCCACAGGTTGTAAGCAAGCCCCTCCAGTGTCGGCACGGCGATCACCGGCTTGTTCAGGGCGAGGGCAAGTCCTTTTGCCGTCGCGGAGCCGATCCGAAGTCCGGTAAAGGAGCCGGGGCCTGCCGTCACAGCTACCGCGTCGACCGTATCCAGGTCAAGCTCCGTCATCCGCACGATCTCATCCAGCATAGGGAGCAGTGTCTGGGAATGGGTCTTTTTATAGTTCACGGTGTACTCGGCAATCAGTTCTTCCTCTTTTTCCGAAGCCCGGACGATTGCCGCGCTGGCTACCAGTCCCGAGCTGTCTAATGCTAATATCTGCATATCTCTATCCTCCGGTAATCAAATCCATTCTCCAGATTCTTTTCTATCCTGACCTTCGTATGATGCTTTGGAAGAATATCCGCAATCAGGTCCGCCCACTCGATCAGGCTGACCCCGCCGCCGTAGATATAATCCTCGTAGCCGACCTCTTCCATCTCCTCTGCGTCGCCGATGCGGTACACATCAAAATGATAAAAGGGCAGACGCCCTCCTTCATAGACCTGCACGATCGTAAATGTAGGGCTGCTCACCGGCTCTTCTATCCCAAGCCCCGCGGCCAGGCCCTGGGTAAACACTGTCTTTCCGACGCCCAGATCTCCGGTCAGCGCGAACACTTCTCCGCGTGCGGCCGTCTCGCCCAGGCTGAACCCGGCCTCATAGGTTTCCCGCTCATTATTGGTTTCGATAATCATGACAGCCCTCTTTCCTGTTACTAAACGGTTTTACTTTCTTTCTTGTCCTATAAATGATATACTTGAATCGAAAAATAGTCAATATGCAGACGGCTAACAGGAGGATTTTATTTATGAAATTTACATTTTACCACAATAATATTAACGTAGCTGATTTGGAAAGATCCGTGGCATTCTACAAAGAAGCGCTGGGGCTTACGGTTGCCAGGGAAAAGGAGGCAGAGGACGGAAGCTTTAAGCTGGTATTCTTAGGCGACGGGACGACTTCGCATCTTTTAGAGCTTACCTGGCTTCGGGACATGGACCGTCCGTACGACCTGGGGGACAATGAGATCCATCTCGCCATGAAGGTGGACGATATGGAGGCCGCACTTACGCATCATAAGGAGATGGGCTGCGTCTGCTTTGAAAATATCGAGATGGGCGTTTACTTTATCAATGATCCCGACGGGTACTGGACGGAGATCTGCCGGGCAGATGGTTAGCGCCATAGATATTGTCTATGAGTGACCGCATATATAATAATTAGCAATTAGTCGGCATAGGCTAAAAATGATATGATGATACTAAGTCAAAACATAAGAGGAGGTTTAGTACGACATATGGAAATAATTAAAAATTTGCCGGAAGTATTTGAGGAATTTGCAGAGCAGCGGAAGAACTCCTTCCTGGCGGTAAAGCAGCTCAAGGATAAAGGAGTCCCGGTAGTGGGCGCATACTGCACATATTTTCCGCAGGAGATCGCTCATGCAATGGGGGCGGCGACGGTGGGCCTGTGCTCTACATCCGATGAGACGATCGCGGTGGCGGAGAGGGACCTTCCGAAGAATCTCTGTCCGCTGATCAAGTCAAGCTATGGATTTGCTAAGACAGATAAGTGCCCGTTCTTCTATTTTTCTGATGTGGTTGTGGGGGAGACAACCTGCGACGGCAAGAAGAAGATGTATGAATATATGTCTGAATTCAAGGATGTATTTTTGATGGAGCTGCCTAACTCCCAGAGTGAGAATGCGCTGGCGCTCTGGAAAGCAGAGATCATCCGTTTTAAAGAATACCTGGAGAAAAAGTTCGGCGTCACCATCACGGAGGAGGATATCCGCGGGGCCGTAAAGAAAGAAAATGAAGTAAGACGCACGCTGAAAAAGCTCTATCAGGTTATGCGCCATGATCCTGCGCCGATCACCGGGCACGATCTTTTCAAGGTGCTCTATGGCAGTACATTCAAGTTCGACCGTTCCGTAATCCCGGTAGAGGTGGGCGCGCTGATCGAGAAGATTGAAAAGGAATATGCCGAGGGAGTTATGCAGGAGAAAAAGCCGCGCATCCTTGTGACCGGGTGTCCGATCGGCGGAGCTACCGAGAAGGTGATCAAAGCCATCGAGGACAACGGCGGTGTCGTAGTTACTTACGAGAACTGTTCAGGCGCGAAATCCATCGACAAGCTGGTTGACGAGGACAACCCGGATATCTACGAGGCCCTGACGAGACGTTACCTCAATATCGGATGCTCAGTCATGACGCCGAACCCGAACCGGCTTACCCTTCTTGGCGAGCTGATCGATGAGTATAAGGTGGACGGTGTTGTGGAGATGACCCTCCAGGCATGCCATACCTATAATGTAGAATCTCTGGCGATCCGAAGGTTCGTCAACGAGAAGAAGAAAATCCCGTATCTCAACGTGGAGACCGATTATTCACTGGCAGATATCGGACAACTGAATACACGGATCACCGCATTTATCGAGATGCTGTAGAACATAAGCAAATGGAGCAGGAGCAACGCCTGCTCCGTTTCATCGTTTTATCGGGAAAAACAAAAAGGCAGTCTTGACAAACATACTAACAGTATGATAAAGTAAAACATACCATCAGTATGCAGGAGAGGTGACAGGAATATGGCGAGGAACAAACATCCCGAGGAGACAGTCAACCGGATACTTGATGTCGCATTCCGGCTGTTCATGGAGAAGGGCTATGAGCATACTTCGATACAGAATATTATCGACAATCTGGGAGGCTTGAGCAAAGGGGCGATCTATCATCATTTTAAGTCAAAGGAGGATCTTCTGATCGCGGTTACAGACCGGATAACTGCCGAGTCCAACCAGATGCTTGCAAGGCTCAGGGATGATAAGGAGCTGTGCGGCAAGGATAAGCTGAAGACGATCTTTAAATCGTCCATTATGCGGCCTGTCCAGAATGATTTGTTCACTATGGCATTGGATTTTCACAGCAATCCGAAGTTTCTTTTCAGTCTCTTGCACGATACGATGGAGGAGGCCGCGCCCCATTATATCCAGCCGATCATCGAGGAGGGGATTGCGGACGGCTCAATTCAGACAAAGCATCCGAAGCAGTTGGCGGAGCTGGTGATCCTTGTGGCAAATGTATGGATGAATCCGATGATTTTTGATGATTCCAGGGAGGATGCCTGCTGTAAATGCATGATATTCGACCAGATGATGAAGGGATTTGGGCTGGATATCATGGATGAGGAGATGTTGGAAAGGATAGGGGAACTGGCGTCGATCTACCAGAAAAATAAATGATGTTCTGCCCTGAAATATGGGCAGATATATTTTTAAGATTATACATACCAACGTGCGGTACTTATATTTATGTAGATTACCGCGCATAAGATGTTCCTCAAGATAGGACGAGAACGGAGGTTTTGGACGATGAAACAGAAATTATTTTCAAGAGATTTTACATTAGTAGTTATCGGACAGATCATCTCGCTGTTCGGCAATGCGGCGATTCGGTTTGCGCTGCCGCTGTACCTGCTCAACCAGACGGGTTCGTCGGCGCTGTATGGGACGGTTATGGCGTGCGCGTTTATCCCGTCGATCCTGCTGTCGCCGGTGGGAGGTATGATCGCGGACCGGGTGAACAAAAGAAATGTCATGGTGATACTGGATTTTTTCACGGCGGCGGTGATACTTGTTTTTACACTGCTGATGGACAGGACGAATATCGTGCTGCTTATCGCGGTCGTCCTGATGATCTTGTTTGGCATCGCAGGTGCGTATCAGCCGTCCGTACAGGCGAGCATACCGGCGCTGGTGCGCCCGGAACAGTATATGGCGGCGAATTCCGTGATCAACACAGTCAGCTCTTTTGCGTCCCTGATCGGGCCGGTGCTGGGTGGGATCCTGTACAGTATGTACGGCCTGAAGCCGATACTTCTGGTGTGTATGGTCTGTTTTGTGCTGTCGGCGGTGATGGAGATATTTATCCGGATACCATTTCAGAAGCAGGGCCAGGGCGGCGGGATCCTCAGGATGGTGAAGGCGGACTTTGCGGAGAGTATCGGCTTTGTGCAAAAGAAAAAACCGGTGATCGGGAAAGGGATGTTTATCATCTGCGGGCTGAATCTGTTTTTATCCGCGATGATCATTGTGGCGGTGCCCTATCTGATCACGGAGGTATTAAGCCTGGAAGCGGACGCAGCGAACCGGCTCTACGGATTTGCAGAAGGAGCGATGGCAGCAGGCGGGCTGGCAGGAGGTATCTGCGCAGGCGTGTTTGCAAATAGGCTGTCGGTCAGTAAGTCTGCGGCCATCCTGGGAGGTTGCGCAGCGTGCGTGTTCCCCATGGGGCTTTCGCTTATGTTTGTTCCTTCCGGGATGGCCAATTTTGCGGTTATCACCGTATGCTGCTTTGCGGTAATGGTATTTTCGACGGTTTTCACCGTGCAGATGATGTCCTTTATCCAGACGGAAGTGCCGCAGAATCTGATCGGGAAGGTCATCGCGGTGATTATGACGATCGCAATGTGCTCGCAGCCGCTGGGGAATGCGCTTTACGGCGTGCTGTTTGAGGTGTGCAGAGGATATGAGTATGCGGTTGTGCTGTTTTCCGGGGTTGTGTCGCTGGGAATTGCTTTGGGAGTCGGGAAGGTGTTTGGGGAGCTGTAATTTTTTTGGGTGAGGTGCTTTACGGGTACTGTGAGGAGTTGCGGCGCCAAGTTATGTCAGGAAAGGCGCGATCGCCTCGCACACAAACACTACCGCGCAGCAAAGCGCGGCAATCCCCAGCATGTTCATCCCTTTCCATGATGCAACAATCCCTGCAATCAGTGCAAGAATTCCTGCAAGAGGAACCTGCGGTGCGGCGATGATGGCGGGAAATGTCATGACCGCCAGTGTCACATAAGGCACGTAGTATAGAAATGACCGGATAAACTGATTTTTAATCTTTCCCCGGATGAGCGTCAGCGGCAGGACGCGGATCAGGCAGGATACAAAAGCCGCCACGAATATGTAAAGATAGATGCTGTGCGTCATGTTCAAATTACCTCCTTAGTGGAATCTGCCCCGGCATTACCGGTGCGCGCTTCCTCTTCAGGCTCTTCCTCCTCATCCTTTGCCGGGAACAGATAAGCGGCAATCCCGGCGATGAGCACGGTCAGCAGGCTGATCTTCATGCTGTCGGACATATGGTCGAAGAGGGATATCTTTGATACCGCGAAACTTACAAGAAAGCTTACGGCAACGACACCGCCGACAATCCGGTTGGCTTTGGACGCCGGAATGATGATGGCGATGAACATGCCGTACAGGGCGACGCTTAGGGCGCTTACTGCCGATGCGGGGAGGACGTTGCCCGCCACGATACCTATAGCGGTGCCGGCGGCCCAGCTTGGCAGAGCGATTACCATAGCACCGTAATTGTACCATGGATTTAAGGCTCCGGTCCGTCCGATGCTGATGCCGAAGATTTCGTCTGTGATGCCGAAACCGACCAGAAGGCGGTGGAGATGGGAAGTCTTCGGGTCAAACTTCTGGCTCAGCGCGCAGCTCATCAGCATGTAGCGGATATTGGTGACAAGGATGACAAATGCCATCTCAAGGTAAGGCGCATTTGCCATAATTACAGTAAACTCTGCGTATTCTCCCGCAGAGGCATGGTTTAACAGGCTGGACAAAAAGCCCTGGAAAGGGTCAAGTCCGGCTTTTTTTGCGACAATCCCCAGCGAAAAGGCTACAGAAAAATAGCCCAGGGCGATAGGGATGCCGTCGCGTATTCCGTTGATAAAAGCATTTTTATTACGATTCATCTGACAGGTAACTCCGGTTTCGATAAAGATTTAACATAGTGAGGCGCGAAGACATCATGGATAATCCCCGGCGGCCACTACTTAGTATACTACAGCGGGACTTTTATGGGAAGAAGGAAGTTAAAGAATATTTGCGGAAACTAATCCTTGCGGCAGGCGTACCATTTTTTTATAATGAGAATAGTGATTCAAGAAAGGGGATTGGCGGCGGTGATATTGAGTGCGAGCAGAAGAACAGATATTCCGAATTATTACCCGGAGTGGTTTTTTAACCGGTTAAAGGAAGGTTACGCCTATGTGAGAAATCCCATGAACCCCCGCCAGGTCAGTAAAGTCCCCGTGACGCCAGATGTGGTTGACTGCATCGTGTTCTGGACGAAGAACCCGGCCCGGATGTTGGGGCGGTTAGATGAGCTGGCAGCATATAATTATTATTTTCAGTTTACGTTAACTGGGTTCGGGCAGGACGTGGAGCGAGGTGTGCCGCATAAACGTAAGAAGATGATTCCGATATTCAAAGAACTGTCCAGGAGGATAGGGAAGGAGCGGGTAATCTGGCGGTACGATCCGATCATTATAACGGAGCGATACAGTGCAGCGTATCATATCAATGCTTTTAGACAGATTGCAGAAGCACTTGACGGGTATACACAGAAGGTTGTGATAAGTTTTGTGGATATGTATAGTAAGATAAGGAAGAATGTGGAAAAGCTCGGGATGGAAGAGATCAGCAGTGTGGAAAAGCTTGAGTTGGCGTCGAGACTGTCTTTCATTGCACGGGAAAATCATATGGATATCGGCGCCTGTGCAGAGGAAACAGACTTTAGTGAAGCGGGGATTGGGAAAAATAGCTGTATAGATAAGCAGCTCATTGAAGAGCTGTGCGGATATCCGCTGAACGTACCGAAGGACAGGAATCAGCGGAAAGCATGTGGATGTGTAGAAAGTATTGATATCGGTACATACAATACATGTCGGAACGGGTGTGCATATTGCTATGCGAATTACAGTGAGAAAAGCGTTGCCACAGCGGTGAAAAACTATGATGCGGCATCGCCATTGCTGTGCGGCCGGGTGATGCCGGAGGATATCATTAAGACCCGGGCGGTGAAATCTTTGAAGGCTTAGTATCGGGTATGCCGAAGAGATATCCAAAGAAAGGTAAAGAAAGGCGGTGGAAGATGATGGTGATCCAGATCGTGGAAGATGACCGGGCGCTCAGCGACGGGATCGTCCTGGCGCTTAAAGAGCAGGGGCTTAAATTTATCCAGGACGTGACAGTAAAGTCCGCGAAGGAATCTTACGGGGCGGTAACTCCGGAGCTTATTATACTGGATGTGAACTTGCCGGACGGGAGCGGCTATGATTATCTTAAGTGGGTGCGGGAGCGCTCACAACTCCCGGTGCTTATGCTTACGGCTAATGACATGGAGATGGATGAGGTCATGGGGCTTACGCTGGGGGCGGATGATTATGTGACGAAGCCTTTTAGTCTGGCGGTGCTGCGGGCGAGGATACAGGCGCTGATGCGGCGCGTGAAAGAACCAGATGGGCAGATTTATGAGGAGGGTGGATTTTCTTTTGACTTCGGGAGACTTATCTTTACCCGGGAAGGAAGAGAGATCTCGCTGAGTGTCAATGAGCAGCGGCTGTTAAAGCTTTTTGTGGAAAATAGGGGGAGAGTGCTGACGAGAAATGTCCTGATCGACAGGTTGTGGAGTGACGGCGGGGAATATGTGGATGAGAATGCACTTTCGGTCACAGTGAACCGATTGAGGAGTAAGCTTGAGGATAAGAAGGGCGGTATTTCCTACATTCAGACTATATACAGGCAGGGGTATATGTGGAAAAAGGAGGGCAGCATATGTTCGGGAGAAGAACCTTAGACCGGCTGGACAGAATGTTAGATGAAGCAATAGCAGGGACATTTGAGGAATCGGATTACGATGAGTCGAAGCTGTCCAAGGTGGAGAGCAAGTGGAAGCATTTTCTGGCGGCATCAGTACTTTCCAGGGAGAATGTGGAAAAGGAGAAGAACCGGGTCAAGGAACTGGTGTCGGATATCTCTCATCAGACAAAGACACCGATGGCGAATATCCGGCTGTATACGGAGCTTTTGCGGGAGAGGATGGAAGGGTCAGAGGACCTTGGGCTGCTTGAGGAGATTGACAGGCAGGTGGAAAAGCTTGGTTTCCTGATTCAGTCGTTGACAAAGATGTCGCGGCTTGAGAGCAATATTGTGGAGGTTAAGCCAAAGCGCCTGCACATATCAGAGCTTTTGGATGCGGTGGTCCAGGACATCCTGCCGAAGGTGCAGAAGAAGGACCTTAAAGTGGTGAATACCTATACCGGTTCCGGGACAGCATACTATGATATGAAGTGGACGAAGGAAGCTTTGGGGAATATCGTGGACAACGCGGTGAAATATTCTCCTGCCGGCAGCAGGATCATCATATCTGTGAGGGAATATGAGCTTTACGCGGCGGTCTCGGTGAAGGATTTTGGTGTCGGGATACGGGAAGAGGATACGGCAAAGATCTTTCGGAGATTCTACCGGGCGGAGGATGTCCATGACGAGGATGGTGTGGGAATCGGGCTGTACCTTGCCAGAGAAATAGTGAGGCGGGAGAACGGATATATAAAAGTAAAGTCCAGGCAGGGGTGCGGGGCGGAATTTATGGTGTATCTGCAGAGACGGAGGATATGACAACAGATTCTTTCACATCTGTTAGATTCCGGAAAGTTCACGGTAAGAACAGGGTGATACAATGGGGACAGTAAAGAAAGCTGTCCCTTTTTGGCATCTTTTACCGGGCAGCGGAAGGGAGTTTTCATGAAGGTATTAAGAACAGTGGATTTAAAAAAATATTATGGCAGCGGGGAGAATCAGGTGAAAGCTTTAGACGGCGTGAACTTAGAGGTTGAGCGGGGAGAGTTCACCGCCATCGTGGGAACCAGCGGAAGCGGGAAATCGACGCTCCTTCACATGCTTGGGGGGCTTGACAGGCCCACTTCGGGACAAGTGTATGTGGATGATAAGAATATCCTCAAGCTTAAGAATGACGCGCTGTGTATCTTCCGCAGGAGGAAGATCGGCTTTGTGTTCCAGAGCTACAATCTGGTGCCGGTGCTCAATGCATATGAGAATATCGTACTTCCCATAGAGCTTGACGGAAATACGGTGGATAAAGGGTATGTGGATAAGGTTATTGATGTATTGGGACTTAAAGGCAAGCTTTTAAGTCTGCCAAGTCAGTTGTCCGGCGGGCAGCAGCAGAGAGTGGCGATTGCCAGGGCACTTGCCTCCAAACCGGCAATCCTTCTGGCGGATGAGCCGACAGGGAACTTAGATTCCCGGACGAGCCAGGATGTGCTGGGACTCCTTAAAGTGACCGGGGAGAAGTTTGGTCAGACGATCATCATGATCACCCACAACGAGGAGATTGCCCAGCTAGCCGACCGGATCATACGGATCGAGGACGGAAGGATATCGGAAGGCGGTGAGGAGGATGAATAAGATCAGGAATCAAGGTGTTATCAACCGGATTGCCGACCGGACGAGAAAAGCGGGAAAGAGCCGGAATATCATCGCGGTACTTGCCATTGCTTTAACCACCATTCTTTTCACTACATTGTTTACCGTGGGCGGCAGCATCATAAAAAAGCAGCAGGAATCCACCATGCGGCAGGTAGGAGGAAGCGCCCACGCAGGATTCAAGTACCTGACCGAACAGGAATATGACATCGTAAAAAAAGATGATAAGCTTAAGGAAGTCTCTTACCGGATCGTAGTCGCGGAGGCGCTGAATAAGGAGCTGCTTAAGCTTCGGACGGAAGTCAGTTACTATGAAGATCTGGATGCGAAGTTCTCCTTCTGTTATCCGGAGGTAGGGCATATGCCGGAAAAGGAAGACGAGATCGTAACCAGCGACCTAGTGTTAGAACGGCTCGGCATACCCTGTAAGATCGGGGAAAAAGTGCCCTTGGAGCTTAAGATCAATGAAAATGAGCCGGTAAAGAAGACATTTACTCTGTGCGGATATTTTAAGGGCGACACCATATCCCAATCGCAGGTTGCGGCGGTGTCCAGGGAGTACGCGCGCAAGGTGGCCCCGACGCCGACAACTTCTGCGATGGAGATGAGTATCGATGCGTCGGATTATGCCGGGAGGATCATGGCGGACTTTAACTTCAAGAGCAGTTTTAATCTGGAAAAGCAGGCGGCGGAGCTTGCAAAGCGCTGCGGATTCCCCGAGGATATCGACGTAGGCCTTAACTGGGCATATATGGGCGGAGATGTGGATATAGAAACGTTAGGCTTGATCGGGCTGATCCTTTTCGTGATCATCGCATCAGGGTATCTTATCATCTACAATATCTTCTACATCAATGTATACCGGGATATCCGGTATTACGGGCTTCTTAAGACAATCGGGACGACGGGAAGGCAGCTTCGCAAAGTCGTGCACCGGCAGGCGTACATGCTGTCTCTGTATGGGATTCCGGTGGGGATACTGGCTGGGACGTTGGTGGGTAAGATCTTGCTTCCGCTCATCATGAATGAGCTTGCTTTTGCCGGAACGATAGATACGGAGGTTGAGCTGAATGTGTGGGTGTTTGCCGGGGCGGCATTATTTTCCTTCGTGACGGTGCGGCTAAGCTGTATCAAGCCCTGCCATATCGCGTCTAAAGTATCGCCCATCGAGGCGGTCAGATATACGGAAGGAGCGGACGCGGCCCAGGAAAATGCCGGTGTCCGGGAAAAAAGAATATTCCGGGGAACAGGGATGCTTCGGAGAAGGAAGAAGGCCGGGATAAAGAAGACGAAGCGGGTAAGCCCCCGGGCGATGGCCTATCAGAATATCCGCAGGAACCGGAAAAAGATCATTATCGTCGTGGCCTCGCTCTCTCTGTCGCTGGTGCTCCTTAACAGTATTTACAGCCTGATCTTGGGCTTTGACATGGATAAATTCGTGGCGAGTATGACGGTCAGTGATTTTTCCGTGGCAGACGCGACACTTGATAACCTGTCGGTTGATTTTAACGCTATCGTAACAGACGGTGTGACGGAAGAGTTCCTTGAGGCTCTTGAGGGGCAGAAGGGTGTGGAGGAGATCGGGAATATCTACATGAAAGATCTTTCTCCGACTTTCACAGATGAAGCTTATGGGCTGATCGAAGAGCGGATCATAAAGAATCCCCAGGTGAGAGAAGAGTATGGCAGACTGATGGGCGACCCGGGGGATGCGCCGAGTATAGAAGAATATTGTAAAGAGCCGGGGATTGACGGCAAGGTATACGGTATCGGAAAGATGGTCATGGAACGGCTTGAGAATCCCAAGGGAGAACTTGACTGGGAGAAATTCTCTACGGGAAAATATGTGATCGCGACCCGGTACGGGCTGAGTGAAGCAAGCACGATCAACTATTTTGAACCGGGGGAGAAGGTCACGGTGGCCAATGAGGAGGGGAAGACGCGGGAGTACGAGGTGCTTGCAGTGGCGGATATGCCCCGCGCGTGCGGATTCCAGCATTACGGGCTGTTTAACTGCGACTTTATCCTGCCGGAGGAGGAATACCTGGATCTGATGGGCAAACAGCAGCCGATGCGCACTATCTTCAATGTGGAGCAGGCACAGGAGGAGAGGATGGAAAAGTGGATGGCGGACTACTGCGAACAGGTAAATGAAGAACTTACCTACACGTCCAAGGCGAGTATCGTTGCCCAGTTTGATGCTCAAAAAGATATGTATGCCATAGTAGGCGGCCTTTTGGCACTTATCCTGGCGATGATCGGAATCCTCAATTTTATCAACACGATGGCTACTTCCATCCTGTCGAGGAAGCAGGAATTTGCCATGATGGAGGCTGTGGGTATGACGGGGAACCAGTTGAGGGCCATGCTGTGCTGTGAGGGCGGATATTACGCGCTTTATACGACGGTCTGCGCGGTTATCTTAAGTATCGTTATGAGTGCGACGGCGGTGAGGACTTTAGGAGAAAGCTTCTTTTTCTTCACCTGGCGGCTTTCGGTGATGCCGGTGCTTATCTGTATCCCGGCTGTCCTTGCCGTGGTGGTCCTGGTGCCGGCAGTGAGTTATAAAAGTATGGAGAAGATCAGCGTTGTGGAGAGAATGAGACGTGTAGAATGATTTGTGCAATTTTTCATATTTTTTGTCTTTTGGCGTAAATTTTCTAATAAATTTTCATATTGATTTTAAAAGCCTTTCTGATTAAAATAGTTGCTGGATTTTATGAAGGGGGCTTTTTCATATGAGTGTAGCATTTTGTATACCCTTTATTGGGATATTGCTTTGTATTGCGGTAATGCCGCTGGTAAAAGGAGAGTGGTGGGAGAGCCATCAGCCGCTGGTGGCGGGATTCTGGTCGCTGCTCCTTGTGATTCCCTTTGGTATCGCGTTCGGAGCGGGGGAAGCGTTTGAGGTTGTACTGGAATGTATCATCGGAGATTATCTTCCTTTTATCGTGTTGTTATTCGGGCTGTTCTGTGTGTCGGGAAATATTACGCTGGAAGGCGACCTGGCGGGTTCTCCCAGGGTCAATATCATCCTGCTTGCCATCGGGACATTGCTTTCAAGCCTGATCGGGACGACAGGCTCCAGTATGCTTATGGTCCGTCCGGTGCTCAAGATGAATTCCTGGAGAAGGCACAGAAAACATATCATGGTGTTTTTTATCTTCCTGGTGTCCAACATCGGAGGGTGCTTAACACCCATCGGCGATCCGCCGCTTCTGATGGGATTTTCCAGGGGAGTACCGTTCTCCTGGAGCCTGCATCTGTTCCCGATCCTGCTGTTTAATATGACCGTACTTTTATTTATCTTCTACTGGGTTGACCGGAAGAAATACTGCCGGGAGATTGCCAGAGGGAGGGTGCCGGATATCAGCAGGCCCGGGACGAGGATATCGATCGGCGGGCTTCACAATCTGCTGTTTGTGGTGATGATCGTGGCGGCAGTAATCTTAAGCGGAGTTCTGCCGGATCTTCCGGCGTTTAAGACGGCGGAAGGGGCAGTTAAGGGAATCCATATCTACGGAGAAGTGACACTGACCTTCCCGGCCATCATCGAGATGGCGATCATTCTTTTGGCGGCTTTCCTGTCATTTAAGACGACAAGTGAGGAGATCCGCCAGAAGAACCACTTTACCTGGGGCGCTATCAAAGAGGTCGCCGTGCTGTTCGCGGGGATATTTATCACTATGCAGCCAGCGCTGATGCTGCTTAAGAGTGTGGGCGGAAGCCTCGGGCTTACGAGACCGGCGCAGATGTTCTGGGTAACAGGTGCGCTTTCAAGCTTTCTTGACAATACGCCGACGTATCTTGTGTTCCTGACCACTTCAGGGGCGATGGATTTTACGCAGGGTATCGCTACGACCCTTGGGAAGATTCCGGTGGGAATGCTGACGGCCATATCCTGCGGTGCGGTGTTCATGGGGGCGAATACGTATATTGGAAATGCACCGAACTTCATGGTGAAAGCGATTTCTGATGAAAACGGTATCCATATGCCGTCTTTCTTTGGCTATATCCTGTGGTCACTGTGTATTCTGATTCCGGTATTTCTGCTGGACACGCTTGTATTTTTCTTATAAAGGGAGGTAGGTTCGATGGTTTGCACTCAGGAAGAACTTCGCTCGTCAAAGGGCGATGAAAAAGAGCTTCGCATATTGGCGGAGCGGATCTATGATCTGGATACAAAGGTATATAAAAATCTCGGCTCCTCTCTTGGCCGTGTGTTTACAAAAGACAGGGACCGGTGTGTGGATGAGTTGGTATGGGAGATGCTTGCCCGCAATCAGGGGCATATCGTGCGCAGCGATCTGGCGCTGATCAGCAATATGGCACGAACCATCCGTGACGGACAGGTGAAAAAGGAGCTGATGACCGAGTATGACAAGATTCTTACGGAAGTCACAAGTCTTCCTACCAGCTTTGCGGAAGGTGATGTGCTTAATGAGCAGCGTTTGAGACTTAACAAGACCAGCCTTCACAATCGTTTTTCAGAAAATGATCACACGGTTATCTGTATTGGGCGGACATTTGGAAGCGGAGGCAGTGAGATTGGATTTACACTGGCAGATAAGCTTCAGATTAATTATTATGATGCGGAGATTTTCAGTGAGGTGTTGAGAAGACTTGACGCGGAGCGGGACAATGTGTATGATAAAGGCGGATTTCCCTATATTCTGGATCGGGAGAATAAGGACCGGTATGTGGATACACGTCCGGCATTTATGACGGAGCAGAAAGTGACGCTTGCACGAAGGTTTAAGGATTTCGGCCGTTATCACGGGCTTCCGAAGAAGGATGCCGTGTTCTTCAATCAGAGCCAGTTGATCTGTGATATGGCGAAGAAAGAGGACTTTGTGGTCATGGGACGCTGTGCGGATGTTATATTAGCCAACAATAATATCCCTCATGTCAGCATCTATATTACCGCGCCTTTTGAGCAGAGGCTTCGGCGGGTGATGTCTGTGAATCCGGGACTGACGGAAAAGAAGGCCAGGGAGATGCTAAAGAGGCTTGACAGGAAGCACGTGAAGTATTTTAAATTCTACACTGGACTTGAATGGGGAAAGGCGATGAATTATGATCTCTGTGTGAACAGCGCAAGCTACGGAATCCAGGGGTCAGTGGATATGATCCTTCGGATGTTCAAAGAGGAATAGAGATAAACAGGCAAAGCAGATAAAAATGGATAAAAAGAAAGTGCCGGCGCAGTCAGGATTCAGCGCCGGCCATTTTTTATTGCTCATGTGCGGAAGCTGGTATTTGGAGGGAGCCGCTTTTTGGTTTCCCAGAAAGCATGTCTACATCTTCTTCCCCAGCATATCCGGGTTGGACGCGTATTTAAGCGCCGTATCCCGGGTGATCCTCCCGGACTTATAGAGACCGAGCAGGGAGCCGTCCATGGAGATCATATCCTCCTTCATGGAAGAATAGATGATGCCGTCGATCTGATGTACTTTATTGTCCCGGATCATATTGCGGATCGCGGGAGTTACGGTCATGATTTCCAGCGCGGGAGCGACACCGCCGTCTACTGTAGGTACAAGCTGCTGGGAGACGACTGCGCTTAAGGTCATGGAAAGCTGCACAGCGATCTGTCTCTGCTGGCTGGCCGGGAACACATCGATGATACGGTCGATGGTATTGGCGGCGCCGATGGTGTGCAGCGTGGACAAAAGAAGGTGTCCGGTCTCGGCAGCAGTCATGGCCACATTGATCGTCTCGTAATCACGCATCTCCCCAAGAAGGATAACGTCGGGGCTTTGGCGCAGCGCCGCCCTGAGCGCCGTGACATAGCTCTCGGTATCCACGTTGATCTCCCGCTGGCTTACGATACTGTTGCTGTGCCGATGAAGGTATTCCAGCGGATCCTCCAGCGTGATGATGTGCTTTTTATGGTTCTTATTGATCTGGTCGATGATACAGGCGAGGGTCGTCGACTTTCCGCTGCCTGCAGGGCCGGTGACAAGGACCATCCCTTTCCCTGCATCCCCCAGATGTATGATATATTCCGGGATCCCCAGGCTCTTAAAGTCCGGAAGGTCGAAGGTGATGATCCGGATTACCGCGGACAGGGCGCCGCGCTGCATGTAGGCGCTGACGCGGAAACGGGACAATCCCTGTATTGCAAAGGAAAAGTCGTCGTCTCCATTGTTCATCAGGATATTAAGATCCCGGTCGGAGGCGTGCTGGTAGATCTCTGTGAGCAGCGACTCCGTATCTGGCGGAAGCAGTCGGTTATCATCTACTCGGCCGATCACGCCGTCCTTTCGGAAGGACACAGGGAGGCCGGACACGATAAATACATCCGAAGCCTTCTCCTCGATTGCCTTTTCTAAGATTGAACGCAAATTCATATGATAAATCTCCTTTTTTATAGTTATAGTTTATGTCATCGGCATCAGATTCAGGGTATCGTCGCTTTCCCATTGGCCGGAAGGGGAAGTCTTCCAGGTCAGTATCTCATAGTAATTCGGACTTTCCGACGGATCCGTCACCTTAAGCTCCACGAATAGTGACTGTCTGTCGTCAACCTGGACCTGGTAAGAGATGACGGGTTCACCGCTCTGCGTGCTAAAGGAGCATGGTGTAGAGCTGGAGGTTATAAACGCCAGGGAAAGAGCGTCAAGATACGCCTGCCGGTCCATAGGTCCTGACTTGTAGGTTTGTTCCAGAAGACGGTCGATATCGGCGAGGATATCTTCGGCATGCGAAGATGCTTCGTAATAATTGCTTTTATGCTCCGCCATCCGCTCGGAAAAGGAATAATCGCTCTTGGCGCTGGAGAGGGAGAGTATGGCGAAAGTCGTAAGGCACAGGACGAGAAATACGACCAAAAGCGAGGAAGAGCCGATAGCGGTAAAGGAAGCCTGTTTTTTTTCTTTCTTCATCAATCTGTCCTCCTTGCGGTATGGTGGCGGGTATTAAGCTCATAGATGACCGAACCGCCGGAATCTGTCACGTTGATCTCTGCTGTCTGCATGAAATCTGCTTCCGAGAAAGCAGCCGTAAGGGTGTAGGCAGAGTTTTCTTTCTGGCACGGCGAAAAGGTATCGTCATAATATAAGGCAGCGAGCGCCTCTTTAGCCTGTGCGGCAGGCTCAGCGTCGATATCAGGATAATTAGCTTTTAATAATGAAAGCGCATCTTCCGTACTCTCTGATGCATCAAATATTTCTGCGATATTCGAGCATTCATTCACGGCCTGGGACAGCACCTTTGACTCCCGGCTTAAAAGATGGGATTTGACAAAAAACTGTACACAGACAGCACTTGTGATCGAGAAAAACAGGATCGCAAGGATAAGCTCCATCAGGAACAGGCTGGAGGATTGTGCTCTGCTTCTACGAATCATAAGAAACGGTTTCCTTTCTGTCTTTGTTAGATTTGCAATAACAGTTGGCTCAGTTGGCTCAGGATACTTTGCTGCGGACACCCACGATGGCGGAGGCTGTCTGTCCCGCCTCGTCCGTGCAGCGGAAGGCGAATAAGCCGCCCGCGGCCTGCTCCATGGAGAAATCCTGTATCTTAAGGATCGTCTGCCCGGCAGCAGCGTTTGTTTCGGCACCGTCCTTTAAAAAGATTTCCTTCAATTCCCCCTGGTAGGAGTAGATATAAGTGTAATATGCAGTATCGCCTGTATCTTGCCTGAACACAAGGGCATCGCACCCGTCGAAGGTTCCGATATACACGGTATCCTTCGTATCATGCTGGTGGATCTTTTCCGAAATATAGGACAGAGAAGTCTTCGAAGTGTAATTCAGGGAAGAATTCTCCGTGGTGGACTGGTAGATCCTCGTAGCCAGCAGGATTACGGTGAGCGCCGACAGTGCGAATACAAAAAACAGCGCGACAGGGAATAAAAAATCGATCATATGCCGCTGCTTTACCCGAAAACGCATAGCTAGTCTCCTTTCTCAATGATCGTAATATCCGGCAGGACGTTGGAGCCGACGACGCGGTAATCCACGAAGAAAGCCTCCTCGTCGTAGGCCAGTCCGTAATTCCTTTTCAGATAGTCGAGATTCTCCGGATAAGTCCCCTCCACCGCGTAGCAGTAGGTCACGCTGCGGGTGATGGCATTCTCAAGGCTTTCCTTCTGGCGCCGCCTTGTGCTGTCTGACAGGGAGGAAAGTCCCTGCACGAAGAAGATGGTCACAGCCAGAAAGACAGCCGCAGAGAGAAGGAGTCCTGACGGTTTATGTGATTGCTTTTCATATTGAAAACGGCTCATAGGCGTATCTCCTCATTTCATTATTAAAGGCTTGACATGATCCCCATCAGCGGCAGCATGACCGACAGAAGGATAACGCCCACGATCAGGGACAAAAGGATGACAAGCGTAGGCTCCAGTGTGGCGAGGATATTGTTCATCCGATTGTCGATATTGTCCTGGTAAAGGGATGCGATCGTGTCCATCACCTGATCCATGGAGCCGGTTTTGGCGCCGATGGAGGCCATGCGTGCATACATCCCGGTAAGGATGCCGGAGGCGGCCAGCGCATCGGTAAGATCCTTTCCTTCATTTAGCTGCTGCTGGCAGTGATTCAGTTTTTTCTGGAAAAACGGGTCGTCATTAAGCGCATCTACAAGCTCCATGCTCCGCTCCGGATTAAGCCCGCTACTCAAGGTAAGCGCCATGCCGCTGGCGAACCGGCAGGAGGCAAGCTCCTCGTAGACAGCCTTCGAGAACCCGAATTTGTAGCCGATCCCCCGGCACATATTCCGCCCGGACTGCGTCTTCGTCCCGTAGAGGATAAGCGCTGCCGCCAGGACAAGGAGGGCGATGAATACGATAGAGTAACGGTTGATGGCCGTCCCCATATCCATCAGCACCCGGGAAAATCCGGTCATCTCCGTGCCGAGCTGCACGAATACCTGGTTAAAGATCGGCATGACCTTCACCAAAAGCACGATAATGACCGCCGCCATCATACCGGTCATCAGCATCGGATAGGTAACGGCGCTCTGGATGCTCCTTCTGAATGCGTCCTCCCGCTCATAGTGGGTCTGGAGAGCCGCCATGACCTCGTCGAGCGTACCGGTCTCCTCACCGATCTGTACCATATGGATCATGTAGGAAGGGAACAGCTTTGTCTCTTCAAGGGCAAGGTACAGGCTTCCCGTTTCCTGCATATTTTCGATCAGCGCCTTTAAGATAGGTTCTTCTTCAGGGGAAAATGTATCCTCCAGCATAATATTAAGCCCTTCCAAGGCCGAGATGCCTGACTTTAAGATCAGCGCAACCTGCCCGCAGAAGGAAGCCAGCTCGATGCTGGAAAATGCTTTCCCGAATGCGTTCGTCTGCTTCATAATCATCCTCCATAAATTCATTAAAATATATTAATAAGAATATTTTTCTGTGTAATTGCTGCCGTCCCCGATATATTTTTTGACGGCGGAACCGCTGTTGTTGGCAGCGAGGGTGGGATCGACAAGGGACCAGCTCTCCCCGTTGAACTCGATGATCTTATCCACCCAGCCGGTTTCCTTCAGGTATACGCTTATCCAGGCGTGATAGGCTGAGCCGGAATAGCCCACGACCAGCTTCGTCGGAACGCCCTGGGAACGCAGCATCGCCGCCATCAGGGAAGCATAGTCAAAGCAGATGCCCTTGCCGGACGCCATGGTATTGTCGATATTCGGGAGATATCCCGACTTGACGGCAGCAGCAAGCTCTTCATCGTAGGTGATGTTCTCGATGACATAATGGTAGACGCGGCTTACATAGTCGAGATCATCCGACGAGCTTTCCGACAGCTTGGCAGCGTAGGCCACGGCCTTATATTCAGGCGTGAACCACACATACTGGTTCGGGTATAAAAATGGCCGGAATTCGTCATTCAGCGTCACCTGCATATCCTGGGAGAACGCTGTCGCGTACATATCGTCGTAGGCGTGTTCTAAGACGTCAAGGTGATAATCTCCGTTTCCCGCGGAAAAAGGAAATGTCTCGTAGGAGCCGATAGCCAGATTGTAGGTGTAAGTCTCGCCGTCGGGCGCCTTAAGCTGCAGCTTGACCTTGTCGGCTGTCCCGTCATATTTGACCATAAAGTAACCTTCCGCAGTGTTGGATGCGTCGACGGAGATAAAGTCATTTCCATAAGTGACAGTCCCCGGGGCTTCGGGAATAAGATGCTCCTGTACAGTGGCGCGCTTTTTGTCAGCAGTTTTTTTGCCGGCAGAGCTGTCTGCGGATGTATCGGCGGAATCTGCCTTGCCGGAGTCGCTTGCAACTTCAGCGGAGACAGTGCATCCGGATAAAAAAGCGGCTGACAAAAAGAGTGCAAAAGATATACAGGTGCAAAGTAACTTTTTTTGCATTCAACAGCCTCCTTCCATAGATAAAGTGATCGAACTGGTAATCTGCAGATATTTCTGATCGGATATAGTATAACATAGATTTTTGCGTTAGACTTATTTTTTTGCAAAAAAGAAATACAGAAATGACAAAAACAACCTTACCCTCAGTGGACAGAGGAACGCACGCCTTCTGTCCACTGAGGGTAAGCTTAGTAAATGGTAAATCCGCCGTCTACGACAAGGTCTTCGCCGGTGATCATGTTGGATTCCGGGCAGGACAGGAATAGTACCGCGGCTGCGATCTCGTCAGTCTCTGCGAAGCGGTGTGCCGGGATCCGTTCGATCATATCCGTCTTTACCTTGCCCTGCCATGCGCGCTCACCCATATAGGTGTTGACGACGGTGGGGGCGACGCCGTTTACATTGATGCCGTATTTCGCCCACTCGAGGGCGCACACCTTGATCATTCCTACGGCAGCGGCTTTGCTCATCGTGTAGCCTACGTGCTTGTCGATGGCGATGAAATCAGCCTGGGAGGTTACGCAGACCATCTTTCCGCCCTTTCCCTGGCGGATCATCTGGTTTGCTGCGGCCTGGCAGATACGGAAGACGCCGACTGCGTTGATATTGATCTGTTTTTGTATGCTTTCGATGGCAATCTCTTCTGCCGGATACAGATCCACGAAGCCCGGCATGGCTGCTAAGATGTTGACCTCGCCAAGTGCTTTTACGGCCTGTCCCATCATGGCATTTACACTGTCCTGACTGGTCACGTCGCACTTTATGCCAACGGTCTTTATACCGAATTCATTTGCCAGCGCGTCTGCGACTTCCTGGCAGTTGTCCTTGCAGTCAACGATTGCTACGTTGGCACCCTTCCGCGCATACATCTTTGCTGTCGCCTCACCGATCCCGCCGGCTCCTCCGACAACAATGGCTGATTTCCCGCTTAAGTTAAAATCTCCGTTTACTTTTTCGTACCGAATCATTTTCTAATCCTCCTGAATATTTAGTATATTCTACTTGATGTTTAGATTATATAACTAAACCATGGGGATGTAAATACTGAATAGTTCACAAAAAATTTAGCGATATATTGTGGAAAAGTTATAAACAACTGCAAACCGTTTACTAAACCGTTGACTTTTATCTTTTTATTTCTATAATAAAATTAGAAATTTTGGGATTTGGAGAATGAGTTATGACGAATCGTGAGATTGCAAAAGAGCTTAATATTTCCCCGGCAGCGCTTTCGCTGATTATTAATCACAAGCCGGGAGTGTCGGAGGAGACGAGAAAGAACGTCCTGAACCAGTTAAGGGAGATGGGATATGAGCATCTGATCAAAAGCCCTCCGGCTGCGGCCAGCAATAACCTGAGCTTTATCATTTATAAAAGGCATGGGGAGGTGCTGGATATCCATCCTTTCTTCCTGCTCCTGATGGAGAATATCGAGGCGCACGCGAAGAAGCATGGATATAATGTTTTCCTGTGTACGGTCGACAAGCGCCGGCCGATTGAGCCGCAGATGGAGCATCTGTGCGAGCAGGGCTCCCAGGGGGCGATCGTATTTGCGACAGAGATGGAACCGGAGGACATGGAGCCGTTTTTCCATCTGCCGTTTCCGGTGGTGGCGCTTGACAATGATTTTACGATCCTGGGCTGCAATGCGGTATCGATTAATAATCAGATGGGGACATTCCAGGCGGTGGAGCATCTGGTCGGTTGCGGGATGTCGAGGATTGGATATCTAAAAGGAAAGATCAGGATCAGCAGCTTTAAGGAGCGGGAGAGGGGCTATGCGGATGCGCTGGAGATTTTTCAGCGGGCCTTTGCGCCGGAGGATGTGGTGGAGCTGCATTACAGCGAGGAGGGAAGCTACCGGGACATGCACCGGTATCTGGAGGAGCATACGGATCTGCCCGAGGGATTTGTCTGTGATGACGATACGATCGCGGTGGGCGCTATGCGTGCGCTTATAGAGGCTGGGTACAGAGTGCCGGAGGATATCTCGGTCATCGGGTTTAATGACCGCCCGACCTGTGAGGTCACAAGGCCGCCGCTCACTTCGGTGAATGTGTCAAAGCATGTGTTTTCCGCAGAGGCGGTGGACGAGCTGGTGCGGCTTATCGAGAACGGGAAGCAGGATATACCGGAGAAGCGGTCACGGAAGATCCGGATCGGGACAAGGCTGGTGAAGAGAGGATCGGTGAGAGCGTAGGCATGCTCAGCTTTGATGCGCTCTCTTTGTCCAGCGTTTGTCATAGTAAATGCCCTCCTTTGTTCATATACCTCTGCTTTTGATTATTGCTTAAGGTTGAGGGAATGACAATACCTTACGCATTTATTCATCTCTGTTTTGTTTTTTAAGTTGCCGATGCTGCCGTTTTTTTCTTACTCTTTATTTCGTCCCTCTGCTTATCTATTTGTTTTTTAAAGGTAACGGCAACTAATGATAAATTATTTCTTATTACATATATTAGGAACCTTAAGATGCTTACATGTTTATCCGTGTAAGCATTTTTATTTTTGTATTAATAATTGTTTATTACCTCGGCTTCCATAATTTATTTCTTATTGACAAATATATAAGGGGCAGACC
>CANAPP010000049.1 GCA_947363565.1 uncultured Lachnospiraceae bacterium
AATTTCCGGAAATTTATTTCTAAGGTCAGAAACAGGTCGAATTTGTATCATAATCCAAGCACTCCTTTTCTGTTTATTTTATCCTAATTTTATCAGAATATTATCGTATAGGCAATGCTTATTTATGATTCTTAATTTCCTTTTTATCATGCGGATTATGATTTTGTAGATTTCCCGTTGAGTGTCCGTCTCTATTTTTCAAGATAATATCCTCTGCTTTGATATACCAGTCCACGTCTGCCCCCTGAAACGTAGCCGACGCCACCGTATCCGCTACAGGATTGATAATCTCCACCTCCGTATTATAATCAAACTCCTTTAACGGCACAACAGCCGGAATACTCACCTGTATCATGCGCCCCTGTCCTCTGGACTTCAAATCGTAGGTGCGTTCCTTGATTTCTTCAGAAACCGTTCCGTCCTCATTCTGCTTATGCACCTCACGCCGCAATGCGGAGAACTTAAGCAGCCCGAACGTTTTTTCCTTATCTATAATGATTCCATTTGCTAATCTCATAATCTCTGATACCTCCTTACGCTTTCACCATATCGTCAGCAGACAAGATATAGTTTGTGAACCCACGGTTGCCGATTTTATAACCCTCTGCGGTAATCTTCGGATTGATGAGCCGTACCTTTTCCTCAACCTCGAAATTCTTCTCCCCGGCAGCAGCAGGCAGCACTACGATAATGTCGTCGGCTCTCTGTACGTCCGAATACAGGTTGTAGCTACGGGAAATCACAGCCATACGCCCGTTAATTCTCCGCTGTTCTACCTTGTTCTCACCTGCAAATTCCAGATTCCCAAATGTCTTTTCCATGTTCGGGATAACATGCTTTAATTCCATATCTGTTTACCTCTTTCTTTCTGATTTTCTGTATCTCCATATGGGGAGCTACACTCCCCAAACCCCTAGTGTACTGTTTTTTCCAGCCAATCAAAAAGACGATTGACCGAAAAGAAACAGTTTGTATGTTTCATAATAACTGTATATTTTCAAGGCGGCGAACGGGAACAAAATCTCATATGCTGATTCCTCCCGTATTAGTTATGACTTGCTTTCATACTGCGGTATTTCCTGTATGCCGTAAATACAAGTCCGGCAGCGGATAAAATAAGCAGGAGAAACAGGAGCGCAAGATTTGTTGTATCGCCTGTTTTTGGCGGATTGCCCTTGACTGTCGGCGTGCCGGATTCTGGCGTGGTCGGTTCGTCGGGATTTCCTGTAATTGTCACCGTCTGCCCCTTATCCTCAATGTCCTTATGTTCTGCTACCTTGATAGGCTTGTCGGGATTTGTCACGTCGTACAATTCCTCAAAGGTCACCAGCTCTTTTCCGGCAAGCTCACTGGCATTGAATGTAAAAGCAATCTGAATCTCCATTGTACTGTCTGTAGCGGTGAACGTAAGGTCATTTTCCACACGTTTGCCATTGATGATAAGCTCTGTATTCTCCGACTTTACCATCTCCCAGCCTTTCAACTGATATTTCACACCTTTTTCTATGCCATCTAAAGCAACAGTATCTACAATCGTAACCTCATTTCCGGCTTTGATGGTCTTTTCTCCTGTAGCTTTATCGGCAGCGTTGGTGTGCATAGTAATAATGCGCTCTGTAATCGTCACGGTCTGCCTGTCATTCTCAATGTCTTTATGTTCTGCCACCTTAACCGGCTCGTCGGGATTCGTTACGTCGTACAATTTCTCAAAAGTAACAAGCTCTTTTCCGACAAGCTCGCTGGCATTGAATGTAAAAGCAATCTGGACTTCCATCTTAGAATCTTTTGCGGTAAATGTAAGGTCATTTTCTACAGGTTTTCCGTCAATCAAAAGTTCCGCATTTTCAGACTTCACCATTTCCCAGCCTTTGAGCTGGTATTTTGTGCCTTTCTTTAACCCGTCCAAAGAAACCGTATCAACAATCGTCACATTCTTACCTGCAATGATGGATTTCTCCCCGGTAGCTTTATTCGCAGCGGTTGTGTGAATCGAAAGCTCCGGCTCGTATTCGTCGGTCAGCGTTCCCAAGTCAATTACAACCTTATTTCTGGATACCACCACATCAAAGGCTGGAATCAGCGTCAATCCTTTGTTGGAATCACAGCGGAGTTCCTCTATCTCGTATGTATCATAGGGCAGCGCACCTTTGCTGCCGTCCGGCTCTGACGTTCCGAACCAGATACCGTCCTCGCTGGATTTTCCGGCATTGGTATTGTTCTTGTGGGAAGTCCAGCCAGCGGCAGTAGAAAACTGACCGTTTTTATCGGTTACAATCCTATGGCTTTCCCCTGTAGTTTTGCTTGTGATTTTAAACGGAACGTCGGAAAGCCGCTTATGTGTGCCAGAACTGATTTTCACGCCCTCAATATCTCCACGCTTTATCTGGTTATAAACAGATTGTTCCGCTGATGTCAAATCTACCAGTTCCCCGTTATTTACAATGTCAAACTCACGGGAAACCGCACCGTCTATCAGATACCCCTCCGGCGGCGTTGTTTCCTCAAGCCTGTAATGACCGTAAGGGAGTGCGTCGGCGGCAGTTGCGGCGATACCGTCAATCCCTGTATGGATTGTCTTTACCACTTCATTCTTCTGATATAACTTCCCGTCAACCAGCACGGGATTGACATTCAGGGAAGTGATGGCAAAGGCTGTGTCTCTGAAAGTTGCGCCGCCCTGTGGTTTCGTTTCTTTTGTTTCAAAGTCTCGTTTCTGGATTTTCACGCCGCCACGGATAACCTTGTCCGATACCAAGTAACGGTTGCCGCCGCTTAGTGTCGCAAGCTCTCCATTCTCCCTTATCTGCGCCGTATATACGCCTGTTACCCGTTCGGAAGTACCATTTACCTGCAAATATGCACCGTCCAGCAGATAGCCTTTCGGAGCAGCTTTTTCTTCTACCGTGATTGTGCCAAGCGGCAGACAGATAGAGTCATTTTGCGTATAAAAACTGTCGCCGGAAACTTTGTAGGAATCCGCTAACCGTGTGATATAGTGGGTTATGCCGTCGCTGCCTTTCTCCGCTTTTGTCCGTGTCGCCCATGTGCGTGCCGGTGCTGATGGGAGATTGTCTCTGGTATAATATCCGTCATAATATTTCCAGACAAACTCCGCACCCTCTAAGGCAGCGTTTCCTTGTGGCGTGCCTTTTGAAGTATCCATATCCAGCTTGAAAAGCTCAATCTGTGTGTTTGTAACTTTTGGTGTATCACTGACCTTTAAGGTAGTAGTCTCACCTGCTTTAACTGTAAGGGTATGGACGGTCTTATCAAGCTGGAATCCTTTTGGAGTTTTTGTCTCTTTCACATAATATGTTCCGGCTCGTAATTCCACCGTATTTGTATTGCCGTTTCCGTCTGTCGTGAGAGTAGCGGCAGACTTCGTACAGCCTTTATCAGAATATACCCCATAGGTCGCACCAGAGAGGGAGTAACAGTCATTTCCGCCGGTGATACCTGTATTCGTAGAGCTTTTCTGTAAGTTCCCTTTTCCTACTGCTAAATTCGCCCAGAACTGCCCTAAGTCCTGCCCCTCGCCAGTGTAGATATAGCCGCCGCAATCATAACGGTTTTTGTTTTCTTTAGCAAAAGCCTTTGCATTGGCATAGAGTTCATTCTGCTCACTTTTGGGGATTTCATCATAGGCAACATGCGTATTCTTATATCCCCAGCCTAAATGAACGCTTAACCTGCGCCATACGGTACACTGTTGGAGCAGGTAAGCCTGTTCAGCGGAATAATTTTTCGTATGTTTTTTGACGTATTCCAGATTGAGAGCCACGTCATTAATCTGCGCTTCGCTCAACCGTTCTGTAGCGTTCTTCCGTGTCTTGTATCCAGATTGGAACGCCACGCCCAGTTGGATACAATAAGCCGTCTTTCCGTCAGCTTTCAGCCACCCCTCTTCAAAAGTGGATTCTTTTGAGCCACCGTCTGTCACTTTGACAACCGTACCTGCGTGACCGTCTGAATGAGTGTAGACGGAATCAGCGGCATGTGCCTGTGTGACAGGCAAGGTTGTAAATACGGTCACTATAGCAAGAATCGCTGTCAGCAACCGTTTCAAGATTTTTTCCATAATGTTATGATTCTCCTTTCGTTTTGGATAAAAAAAGACGCTCATTTCTGAACGTCTGAAAATAGAAAAGGAACGCTGACTCTGCGTTCCAATTCATTCGTTATGATATTTTTTATTAAAGCACTATCTGAATAGAATAGTAGATTTCTCCAAATACCATTCTCTGACACCAATTTTGACACCAAATTTTTTGAAAAAGACAAATAATAATAAAACGAGATAAAATCGTAAAATCCGTATAACGCCTGCAAATACGCGCTTACGACACTTTATAAAATTAGATAAAATCCACGCCATAATAACAAGTGGTGAGTGCTAATTTTTTGAAAATTATTTTCCCCACACGATTTCTGTATACTGTTTTGCGATAACTCCGTTGTCTTGTTCATAATAAGTTTCCAATAAAGTGCCATTGTCATAATCTCCATATTCATAAAGCTTTCGCGAGAATACAGGGTTTTTTCCCGGCACATATTTCTCGGTCTGGACCAGGAGGTAAGCGGTGTCTTTTTCTGTGTGCAGCGTCTCCGGGAGTTTTCCGGGCGTGAAAATTTCCTGCTTTATGATTTTGTTTTCTTTATCCATCTGGCAGAGCGTGATCTTTACCGGCTCATACATGACGGCGAATCGGACGGTTACAGTTGTTTTATCTTCCAGTTTCTTTTGGTCACCCCAGTATTCTGTCTTGTCGTCGAGGTGAATGGACATAACCTCGCCTTCGTCGTGTTCTGTATCAATATCGAAACTGCTGCCGGGAAGAGCGTAGATTTCTCCGTCAGCGGTCTGGTATACCTGATTCAGACAGTAGTCATAGCTTTTGATATTGTCTTTGGGCGCTGTATAGAGCGTAGCGGAAAGTTTCATCTCTCTTCCCTGGTCTGTATCCATGATATCTACGCCAGAGTCGCAGATACTGTCGCTGAAATGGGTATACCGACAGTCAAACCCATCCTTATCCGTCCAGGTCGGGGCAAAGAACTTATGTCCCTTTACACCTTCAAATTCCACGGTCCAGTCGGAAATATCTTCACTGTTGTGGCGGTTTATGGTGGCGGAAAACGGCGCCTCGTAGCCGAAAGACCCTGCGACACTTTCCGATGTCCGCATAAGCTTGCGGGAATGCTCCTTAAGATAGGCATCATCGTCGAACTGGTCAAGGGGATCTTCGGTGATAAATACGCCGATCAGCTTATCCTGCGCATCGTCCTGCGCGCCCTCCACAGCAAGGGAGCAGCCGTTAAGCAGCGGTGTGAAAATTAAAATAAGAGTAATCGTAAATACAATCTGAATCGTTCGCCTAAGTTTCATCGTCATCCTCCTCTTCAAGTTTTCCGTCGAATTTTAAAATATCTCCGACATCGCACCCAAGGTAATAGCAGATTCGGTTGATGGTGTGGAAACGCACACCCTTTGCTTTGCCGCTTCGCAGTACAGACAGGTTCGCCTCGGTGATATTTACCAATTTGCATAGTTCCTTTGATGTCATGCCCCGTTTTTTTAACACCTCTTCAAGACATACTTTTATTCCCATATATACACTCCTTATATGAACAGATCGTTATCCTGCTTCAATTTCTGGTTTTCACGGATATATTTTGTCGTCAGCAGAACAGCCAGCACGAAAGCAATGGAAAATACGGGAATAGACACTGCTATGTTGACCTGCTGCAGGTGTTGATGGAACAGAAGCTGCAGGATATTGAAGATCATGCCGGACAGTACGGAGATGACCAGTGACTTTGTACACCGGTCAGCGAGTTTTTTGGCGGCGGCAACAGACGCATCAGAATAACGGTCCGTAAGCAGTTCATTCAAGGCGCGGATGCTGGTAAACAAGATGAAGATAGCCAGCGCATAAGGAATGATATTGATGACACACTGCAGGATCAAAAAAATGTAAGCTGCCGTAAAGCTTTCACCTGTCGGATTATCCGTCTCGTTAAGAAGTCTTAAGGATACGGTCAGATTTTCCAGGCATTCCGTCAGTATGACGTAGAAAAACAGGAAAATAATGGCGGCAAGCAAGGCCCTGAGCCAATAGTTAAGGCGCCTGGCATCTGACTTTCTGCAGCTTTCCAGTATTCGCAGGATGATGTAACCGAAGAATACGGAATAAAAGGTGCTGCCAAGCAGGATGTTTACTGCGCCCGGTACTCCGCCGTAGAATAAGCCCGGGTTGATCATATAGTAGATGACGGAAAGGAGCAGGACACTTAAAAACGGAAGAAAGAAATCAGCGGTTAAAAACCTCCCGGATTTCTTAAGCCGCCAGAGAATCAGGCAAGGGATCAGGCATATCAGGATATAGATGATGATAGCGAACACATTGCCTGCCGCGCCGGATAATGAGAGCTTTCGCAGCCCCCATCCGATCTGTTCAAATGGAAAGGTAATGAGGTAAGAGAAAAATTTCGAGTACATATTATCCCTCCTTGGATATGAATCCTTAATTTTAAATTATTGTTTTTCGATAATCTTTAATTTAATTATAGTGAAAAATTATCGTTTGTCAATAATTTTGACGGAATTTTTATCTGGATTTTATTCGTCCGCCTGCTTGACAATGGGACGTATCCTGCATATAATGATATTGCAGACCAGTGATAACGGCATATTGATCAGGGCTTGTACTGGTTTCGACGGGGGTTTGGAAGTTGGAGAAGCCATCCGTAGCGGGACACTACGTTAAAAGTTCCAATTAAATATAAACGCAGACAATAGAGAATTAGCGTACGCTGCCTAATTAAAGGCGGCAGTCGGCCTTAGGTCATCCGCTGCTTAAGATCCCGGCTTCATTTAGGCGGAGCACTTCGCTTCCAAAGCTTTGAGGAAGTGGAAGAACCGATGAAGCTACTGAAATCAGCAGCCTGTCATTAGGCGGCTGACGGAGGGAATGTGAATATAATGACTGTGATGGGAGATGCTTCGATGGATGGGCTTTCGGACGCGGGTTCGATTCCCGCCAGGTCCACTAGAGGGAAGATGAACCGCTGCACTGGAAAAGCTGGTGCGGCGGTTTTTCTTATTTTACTATGTCGGGTAAAGAATGACCGCCCGGAAGAAAACCGGACGGTCATTTCTCAAAAAAGATTATATAAATAAGAAACATAAGTCACAAATGCAGTTTAATACTCCTGCATCTACTTCTTAATCTTGTTGCTCACTTTTATTTTACTCCATGTGCCGTACAAGGTTTCGTGGCCGGATTTCTTATAACTGCGCACCCTTACATAATATTTACTGCCTTTTTTCAGTTTTTTGAAGGTGTAAGAAGCCTTTGACAGATTCTTGGATTTTACATTTTTCTTAAATTTTTTATCCGTGCTTACCTGAACCTGATACCCCGAAGCCATCTTGTCTTTTGTCCATTTCACGGTCAGTTTTTTGCCTTTTTCTGCTTTTGCTGCCTTAACCGACTGCTTCTTCGGGTTTACCCTGATGGTCACCTTCTGGGACACTGCGCCTGCCTTGACCGTTATCGTGGCGATACCGGTATTTTTAATCGTTACCTTGCCGGTATCCTTATCTACAGCGGCAACCTTCGGCCTGGAGCTTGAAAAGGTCATCCTGCCTGCGGATGATGCGTTGATCTTGAATGGCTTCGCGCCGTATGCGACCTTGTACATCGTCTTCTCGCAGGTAACGGATATGGCCGGATTCTGTTCTGTGGCTTTTGTGATCGTGAAGGTGGCTGTCATGCTGCCGGTATAATCTCCTTTGCCTGTAACCGTTACTTTTGCCGTTCCTTCATTGATGTTGTCGCTGTAGGAAACGGTATAATCTGTATCTAAAACTAATGCTTTGCCATTCAGCGTCACGGTAACGGACGGGGTCTTGGGTGTGCCGTCATAAACGTAGCTTGTCTGGGACAATGTCATGGCTGCGCCGGAAATGCTGGTGTTGTTTTCCGGGGTGTCGCTGTCTTCCGGGGTGTTGCTGCCGCCCGGATTGCTGCCGTTGCCTGAATTGTCGCCGCCATTTGGTTTGTCGTTGTCGGTGCCTGGGGTTTGAGTGCCGCCGGTGCCTGAATTATCGCCATCACCTGTACCGCCGCCGTTGCCTTGATCGCTGTCATTACCACCGCCGTTGCCTTGATCGCTGTCATCATCAGTGGTTGGAACGTAGTTATAATGCTTAGTAACACTTGATAATGCCGTTTGCGTATCACCTATTTTTCCTACGCTGTTCCACTGTGCTTCTGTGCCGGTAAAGTATATATCACTCAGGGAACAGTCAGAGAATGCGGCTATTCCGATTTGTGTAACGCTGTCCGGAATTATAATAGTGGTCAACGAGTTGCAGGATGCGAATGCTCTGTCTCCTATTTTTTCTGCATCCTGTGGAACTTCAATTCCGGCAAGCATCAGACAATTCTGAAACATTTCATTACTAATGCGGTCTATACTTTTGGGCAGTGTTACGTTAATCAGATAATAGCATCTCGTAAACATATTATCACCCATCTTTACCTGCTTGCTGCCAGGAGCAAACGTGGCGCTTGCCAGTTTCGTACACTGAAAGAACGCGGCAGCGCCCACTTCCCCGATGCTGGCAGGCAAGGCTATAGAGGTAAGACTTTCGCAGGCATGGAAAGCATTCTGGTTAATTGTTTCCACCCCGTCAGAAACAGTCACCGAGCTGAGATTTTTACAGTTCTGGAAAGCGCTGTCACCGATGGTCTTTACGCTTGAAGGAACCGTCACAGAAATAATTGAAGACTCACGAAAAGCGCTGTTACCAATCGATGTCACACTGTCAGGAATCTCTGCACTAAGAACCCCACAGTTCCAAAAAGCGCAGGAACCGATATTGGTAACGCCATTCTCGATAACAACCTTCCGGATCTGGCTGCTCTGAGTATTCCACGGCTGTTCTCCTGCACTGCTGTAATCCGGCATAGTCCCATTTCCGGAGACAGTCAGCGTACCTGCCTTCGTCAGCTTCCAGGCAAGTCCTCCGTTAAGGGTTCCGCTGCCGATGATTTGATTGGCCGCAGGGTCATCTGGAGAGACATATCCTTCCGGGTAGCGAGTGATATAATGGCTGGTGCTGCTCATGACCTCTTCCTTAGATATGGCCCGTCCCCAATGGACCTTACCTTTGTGGTCGCCGATACTGATATTTCCTTCAGCCACAACCACACCTGCATCATCCGCCTCAAGGACGATCAACGTGTGGGTATCGTCGTTAACCCGCAGGATATCTCCGGGTTTTATATCTTCATACTTAAACCCGCCCGGCGCATACATCCTGGCCGGCAGACTGCCAAATGCTGCATCGCTGAGGATAAACGCAAAGGCAACACAGCCTACGGCAACAATATTTACTCCATCTAAGGTTCCGCCTTTCCAGCGGTAATATCCCTTTGCATCCGAATAAGGCTCATCATTGGTCCAAGGCGTGCCCTCCTTATACGCGTCCTGGTCCTTCAGTGCGATCATGGCCTCATAGGCATCCGCCGGGGAAGGTACCGCCGCATCGCTGGCAGCCAGCGCGGCCATAGGTTCTGGCGCATGACCTTCCCCTTGAGGAGAAGCTTCTTCCTGCTGTGCAAACGCCACCGAATGGGAAGAAATGCATAAGCACAGCGCTAAAACAACTGAAAGTATCCGTTTCTTCATTTTCAAAACCTCCTGATTTCCAATTTTAAGTATTGGGAGAAATTCTATCCGACAATACTTCTTATCTATAAATATATTGTTATTCTCCTGCTTTGTCAATAAGCACAGAATTTCATCACAAAAAGGACATATTTATGTGGTAAACTGTTAATATAATAAGCAGGCTTAAGAGTTGATTTCAGATATTATATACGGAGGTCAGGTTATGGACAGAATAAAAATACTTGTCGTGGATGATGAGAGCAGGATGAGAAAGCTGGTGCGGGATTTTCTTGAGCGGGAAGGCTTCCTGGTGCTTGAGGCCGAGGACGGGCTTCAGGCGATGGAGATTTTTTACGGGGATAAGGACATTTCCCTTCTGATCCTTGATGTGATGATGCCGAAGATGGACGGATGGCAGGTGTGCCGGGAGGTGCGGCAAGTCTCTAAAGTCCCGATCATCATGCTGACGGCGCGGTCGGAGGAGAGGGACGAGCTGCAGGGCTTTGAGCTTGGCGTAGACGAGTATATCTCAAAGCCTTTCAGCCCGAAGATCCTGGTAGCGAGGGTGGAGGCGATCCTTAGAAGGAGCAATGTGATAAATCCGGAAGAAGTTGCGGACGCAGGCGGGATCGTCATTGACAAGGCGGCCCACCAGGTGACGATCGACGGCAAAGGGATTGAGCTAAGCTATAAGGAATTCGAGCTTTTGTCTTATTTTGTGGAAAATCAGGGGATTGCGCTGTCCAGGGAGAAGATACTGAACAACGTATGGAATTACGACTATTTCGGAGATGCCAGGACGATCGACACGCATGTGAAGAAGCTTCGCAGCAAGATGGGTGAGAAGGGCAATTATATCCGGACGATCTGGGGGATGGGTTACAAATTCGAGGTGGATAAGTGATGAGACATTCCATAAAAAGCCAGATGATCGCCATATTCATCGGCCTGATCGGCTGTGTGCTTTTAGCGGTCCTTATCATCAATATGAACTTTCTCGAGCCTTACTATATCAGCAATAAAAAGACAGAGTTTGTGAACATGTATGCAAGTCTCCGGGATGCCATGGAAAACGGCACGATCGAGCAGCAGGACAAGGCGGAAGAGCTCTGGCATATGGCGGAGAAGAACAACATGTCCTATCTGATCGTGGATGAGGCGAATACGCGGATGCTCACCAATGTCCACGATATGGATATGCTGGAAAAGCAGCTTGCGGGTTATCTTTTGAATCAGGCCCAGAAGCACAGCCGGGTCCTGCTGAGTACGGACGACTATCAGATCAACCGTTCCAAAAGCCCGTGGAATAAGGAAGAGTATATCGAGATGTGGGGGGAATTTGCCGACGGGAGCATCTTCCTTATCCGGAGCCCTCTTGAGAGTATTCGGGAGAGCGCTTCGATCTCCAACCGTTTTCTGGTCATCATCGGCTGCTTTATGATCGTCATCTGTATTGTGCTTATCTGGTATTTTTCCAAGAAACTGACGGATCCGATCCTCGAGCTTGCGGCGTTGTCCGAGCGCATGGCGAATCTTGATTTTGAGGCCAAATACACCAGCGGCGGGGACAATGAGATCGGGAACCTGGGCGCCAATTTCAACCGGATGTCTGAGAAGCTTGAAAGTACTATCTCAGAGCTAAAGAGCGCCAACAACAGCCTGATGAAGGATATCGAGCAGAAGGAAAAGTTAGAGCAGATGCGCAACGATTTCCTCGGAAATGTATCTCATGAGCTTAAGACCCCGATCGCCCTCATCCAGGGGTACGCCGAAGGGCTTAAGGAGGGGGTGAGCGACGATGCACAGAGCCGGGAATTCTACTGTGACGTTATTATGGATGAGGCCGCAAAGATGAACCAGATGGTGAAAAATCTCCTTGTTTTAAACCAGCTTGAATTCGGCGGTGAGGAGATTGAGTTTGAGCGGTTTGACTTGACTGCGGTTATCCGGGGGATCTTACAGAGCATGGAGATCCTGGCGCAGCAGGATGGCATCCGCGTGATATTCAGGCAAAAGGAGCCGGTATATGTGTGGGCGGACGAATTCAAGGCGGAACAGGTGATCCGCAATTATGTCAGCAATGCATTCCACCACGCGGGAGATGAGAAAGTCATCGAGGTCAGGATAAAGCTTTTGGATGAAAAGGCGAGAGTTACCGTATTCAATACCGGCACCCCCATACCGGAGGCTGATGTTTTGCATATCTGGGATAAATTCTACAAAGTGGATAAGGCCCACACGAGAGAGTACGGCGGGAACGGGATCGGGCTTTCCATCGTCAAGGCGATCATGGAATCCTTTCATCAGAAATACGGGGTCAATAATTATGATAACGGGGTGGAGTTCTGGTTTGAGCTGGATGTGAAATAGGCGAAATCATGATTATTTGTGAAATGGGCTTGAGTTTTCCTCCGGGTTAGGAGTAAAATAAGATATATTTGATGAGAGGAAAAGGTGAGGATGATTGCGATTATAGATTATGATGCGGGCAATATCAGAAGCGTGGAAAAGGCGCTGCGGTTTCTCGGGCAGGAGGCATTAGTCACCAAGAATCGGGAAGCTATCTTAGGGGCGGACAAGGTTATCCTGCCGGGAGTCGGTTCCTTCGGCGATGCCATGGGGAAGATCCGGCAGTACGGGCTTGAGCGTGTGATCGGTGAAGTGATAGGGAAAGATACACCGTTTCTGGGCATCTGCTTAGGACTGCAGCTTTTGTTCGAGAGGAGCGATGAGACGCCGGGGGTTCCCGGGCTTGGCATACTTAAGGGGGAGATCCTCAGGATACCGGACGGTGAGGGGCTTAAGATCCCACACATGGGGTGGAATTCCCTGACATTTCCCAATGCGGGCAGGCTGTTTCGGGGGATTTCAAAGGAAGCTTACGTGTATTTTGTCCATTCTTATTATCTGAAGGCGGCGGATGAGCGCATTGTTACCGCGGCGGCAGAGTACGGCGCGTACATCCATGCGTCGGTGGAGCAAGGGAATGTATTTGCCTGCCAGTTCCATCCGGAAAAGAGCGGGGATGTAGGACTTCAGATCTTAAAGAATTTTGTGGAGCTTTAGCGTGGAAAAAAGGATAAATTGGCAAAGGAGACAGGATGCATACGAAGAGGATTATCCCTTGCCTGGACGTAAAGGACGGACGGGTGGTAAAGGGCGTGAATTTTGTAGATCTAAAAGATGCCGGGGATCCGGTGGAGATTGGAAAGGCTTATGATACGGCGGGAGCGGATGAGCTGGTATTTTTGGATATCACCGCATCCTCGGATGACCGCAGCACGGTGGTGGACATGGTGCGTCAGGTTGCGGAGACAGTGTTCATTCCATTTACCGTTGGGGGCGGGATCCGCACGGTCGATGATTTCCGGGTGCTCCTCAGGGAAGGGGCGGACAAGATATCGATCAATTCTTCGGCGATCAACACGCCGCGGCTGATCTCGGATGCAGCGGACAAATTCGGGAGCCAGTGCGTAGTAGTGGCTATTGACGCGAAGCGGCGGGCAGACGGGAGCGGATTTAATATCTATAAAAACGGCGGGCGTATTGACGTAGGTATCGACGCGGTGGATTGGGCGGTAAATGTGGAGAAGCTCGGCGCGGGGGAAATCCTGCTTACCAGCATGGACTGCGACGGGACAAAAGCAGGCTATGACCTGGAGCTTACCAGAGCGGTCGCGGATGCAGTGTCGGTTCCGGTGATCGCGTCAGGAGGAGCCGGGACGCCGGGACATTTCTGCGAAGCGCTGACGGATGCGAAGGCCGACGCGGCGCTGGCAGCTTCTTTGTTCCATTATAAGGAGCTGGAGATCAGGGAAGTGAAGGAGTATCTGCGGGACAGAGGAGTTCCGGTGAGGCTTTGAGGGAAGCAGGCGGCTGAAAATGCAAAGGATAAGGAGAAGAGATTATGGCAGCGATTAATAATGATTGGCTGGACGCGCTGAAGGATGAGTTCAGGAAACCCTACTATAAAAAATTATTTGAAACGGTGAATCAGGAGTATAAGACGAGACTTATCTTTCCGCCGGCGGATGATATCTTCAATGCTTTTCATCTGACGCCGCTCGGTAAGGTGAAGGTCGTCATCTTAGGGCAGGATCCTTATCACAATAACGGGCAGGCGCACGGACTTTGCTTTTCCGTGAAAAAGGGCGTAGATATCCCGCCGTCGCTGGTGAACATTTACCAGGAGCTTCATGACGACCTCGGGTGCAAGATCCCGAGCCACGGGCATCTGACAAAATGGGCAAAGCAGGGCGTCCTCATGTTAAATACAGTGCTTACGGTGCGGGCGCACCAGGCCAATTCCCACAGGGGCATCGGGTGGGAGGAGTTTACCGACGCGGCAATCATGGCGCTCAATGGACAGGACAGGCCGATCGTATTTATCTTGTGGGGGGCGCCGGCCCAGCGGAAGGAAAAGATGCTGACGAATCCGAACCATTTGATCCTGAAAGCGCCGCATCCAAGCCCGCTGTCTGCTTATCGGGGATTTTTCGGGAGCAGGCCCTTTAGCCAGGCCAATGCTTTCCTCACAGCGCACGGAGCAGAGCCGGTGGACTGGCAGATCGAAGAGTAGCCGGGGCTGCAAAGAATGGTTTGTTCTCGCGGGCAACGAGCAGGGCGGACATGTGTGCATGCACATTTGGCGGCTGTCGCGAGGGTCAAAGATCCCGTTGCTTGGAGCGAGGCTTTTGACTATATAATAGGATAAAACGGTTGACATACGGTTGAAATCCGGTGATAATAAAAGAAACCGGAATTCAACCGTTTTTTCGTGGAGATGAGGAGGGAGATTATGGATATTGAACAGATGAAGTATTATAAAAAGCTATACGGCTATACCTTGGCACAGATTTCCGAGTATTCTAAAGTACCACTCGGGACTGTGCAAAAGATTTTCAACGGGGAGACTAAGGCGCCGCGCTATGAGACGCTGAAAGCGCTGGAGAAGGTTTTAAGGCCCCATAAGGCGGATATGATCTGTGAGGCACTTTTTGAATATGGCAGGAAGGACGGAGACTATACGCTGGATGATTATTACGGGCTGCCGGATGAGCGGAGAGTAGAGCTGATCGACGGGACATTTTACGATATGGCGGCGCCTTCCCTGCCTCACCAGATGGCGGTTATCGAGCTTGCCTCTCTGCTCAGGGACCATATCCGGAAGAATGGCGGGAAATGCAGCGTGTTCTCGGCTCCGGCAGATGTACAGCTTGATGGGGACGATAGGACGATGGTGCAGCCGGATGTGTTTGTGGTGTGCGATAAGCGTAAGCTTTTTGAGCGGTGTGTTGTGGGGGCGCCGGATTTTGTGATCGAGGTGCTGTCGCCGTCCACCGGGCAGAAGGACGGTTTTCTTAAGCTTCAGAAGTATCAGGAAGCCGGGGTCAGGGAGTATTGGATGGTAGATACCCAGAAGGAGAAGGTTGTGGTCTACTGTTTTGAAGAGGAGATATTCCCGGCCCTCTACGGGTTTGACAGCGAGATCCCGGTGGGAATCTTCGGCGGGGAATTGCAGATCGATTTCCGGATTCTTAAGGAGGCGCTCGGAGATATCGGGGGAAGATAGCGGAGGAGGTGCAGTCGTTTATCCCTGACCGCTGTTTTTTGAAAATTTTTGTTATGTTGGCGGATATCTGTTGACAAAAGCAGCCGGATATGGTTTACTATAATCAAACATATGAATAAATGCTCATATGTTCAATATATAAAAGATCAGGAGAACGATATCATGGGCAGACAGGATAGTAATTTACAGAAATATCATGAACAACATAATCAACACAGCCATCATCACGGGCATGTCCACGATCATGGTGAAGAATGTAAGCACGGGCATGACCAAAATGAGGAATGCGGCCATGAGCACAACCATAGCGAGAAATGCGGCTGCGGCCATGATCACGATCACGCCCAAAGCGGAGAATGCGGCTGTGGCCATGATCATCACGATCATAGACACGTCCACGGAGAAAGCTGCGGCTGTGGACATCATCATGGGCACGGTCATAAAACGCACGCCCATGGCCATGACACTCATCATCACGAAGAATCTTCCGGCAGCACGCAGTCTCTCCCTGCCGGCATACCCCAGAAGGTATACATACTGGAGAACCTTGGCTGCGCCAACTGCGCGGCGAAGATGGAGAGGAAGATCAGCGCGCTGCCGGAGGTGGAAGCGGCTGTGATCACCTTTGCGACGAAAAAACTGGTGGTGGCGTCCGAACGTCAGGAGAATCTTCTCCCCGTGCTGCAGAAGATCTGCGCGTCCATAGAATCGGAAGTCAAAGTAGTACCTCAGGAGACTCTGGCAATGCGTAAAAAGGAGAAGAAAAGCTTTTTTGCCGCCAACCGGGCGGATATATCAGGGATAGGCGCCGGTGCGTTGCTTTTTGCAGCCGGGATAGCCATGGAGCATATGGAAGTGTCAGTATTTGCCGGGCAGGTCGTGTTCGTGCTCGCCTATCTGGTCCTGGGGCTTGAGATTGTGTGGAAAGCGCTCAAGAACCTGAAAAACGGAAGGGTGTTCGACGAGAATTTTCTCATGAGCGTGGCGACGGTCGCGGCATTTGCAATCGGGGATTTCGCAGAAGCGGTAGGAGTTATGCTGTTCTACCGGGTGGGCGAATTTTTTGAGGATGTGGCGGTGGAGAGAAGCCGCGCCCAGATCATGGAGGCGGTGGACTTGCGGCCTGAGGTGGTGAACCTTGTAGACGGAGATGAGGTAAAGGAGATACCTGCGGGCGAAGCGAAGGCGGGGGACGTGATACTGATCCGGCCGGGCGACCGCATCCCCCTTGACGGAAACGTGCTTTCCGGGGAGAGCAGGATCGACACGTCCCCGGTGACGGGTGAGCCAGTACCGGTGCGTGTCTGCGCCGGAGCGGAAGTTATCTCCGGGTGTATGAATGAGCAGGGTGTCTTAATGGTTAAGGTCACCAGGCCTTTAAGTGAATCTATGGTGACGAGGATTCTCGATTCCGTGGAAAATGCGGCGGCGAGCAAGCCGAAGATCGACCGGTTCATCACGAGATTTGCCAGGACTTACACGCCGGCCGTAGTGGGTGCGGCCATACTTACGGCGGTGGTGCCGTCTCTGGTGAGCGGTGACTGGAACCACTGGATCTATACGGCGATCACCTTCCTGGTCATCAGTTGTCCGTGCGCGCTGGTACTCAGTGTGCCGTTAGCCTTCTTTTCTGGGATCGGCGCAGGCTCGAAGAAGGGGATACTGTTCAAGGGCGGCCTGGCGATTGAGGCGCTTAAAAGTATTCGGACAGTGGTGATGGATAAGACAGGTACAGTCACCAAAGGGAATTTTGCGGTGGAGAGGATCGTCTCTGTCCGCAGGCTGACGGAGAAACAGATCCTTACCCTGGCAGCGGACTGCGAACTGGATTCTACGCATCCTATCGGGCAGAGTATTACCTGGGAGGCCAAAAAGAGAGGCCTGGAGCTTGTGCGCCCAAAGGAGGTGCAGGAGATATCCGGAAAAGGGATCAAAGCCATATTCCCGGAAGGGACGGTGCTCTGCGGGAATACCTCGCTGATGGAGGAAAATGGAGTGGATCTTCTTAAGTCCCGCGAAGAGACGGGCGGGACGGAGGTTCTGGTCGCTATAGACGGTGAGTTTGAAGGATATCTGATCATCAACGATATCATCAAGGAAGAGGCAGAAGAGGCCGTGGGAAGGATGAAGCAGGCAGGGCTTTTTACCGTGATGCTTACCGGGGATGCCGGTAAGAATGCCAGAGCCGTGGCCCGAAAGATCGGCATTGATGAAGTGCACGCCCAGCTTCTCCCCCAGGAAAAGCTTTTCCGTCTTCAGGACATCCGGAAGAACCACGGCGCAGTGATGTTCGTGGGCGACGGGATCAATGACGCGCCGGTGCTTGCGGGAGCGGATGTGGGTGCGGCTATGGGAAGCGGCGCGGACGCTGCGATCGAGGCGGCGGATGTGGTGTTCATGACCTCCTCCGTCCAGGCGATCATGGATGCGGTCAGTATCGCGAAGAATACCGGGCGGGTTGCCATGCAGAACGTGGTGTTCGCGCTGGCGGTAAAGCTTTTGGTGGTGATCCTGGGATTTGCGGGATTTGCCAATATGTGGATGGCAGTGTTTGCAGATACTGGTGTGGCCATGCTCTGCGTGCTGAATTCTATCCGGATCCTTTACAAAAAATAATTACGTTTTTATTAACTTTATGCCAAGTGGTTGAAATAGATTTCCCCATTTGGCATAATTAATATCAGACGTGTATTCACATATTCATACGAATTTAAGGAAGGAAAAGAATATATGGGAAAAGCCGAGGTTGAATGCTGTGATGTCACATGTGTTCATGACGATATGATACAGAAGGTGAAGGGACTTTTGCCGGAAGAAGGGCTTCTTCACGAGCTGGCAGATTTTTATAAGGTATTCGGAGATGCCACGAGGGTGAAGATCCTGTGTGTTCTTCTCCAGTCGGAGATGTGCGTCTGCGACCTGGCGGAGCTTTTAGGGATGACACAGTCGGCAATCTCACACCAGCTACGCGTATTAAAGCAGATGAAGCTGGTGAAAAACCGCAGAGAAGGGAAGACGGTGTATTATTCTCTGGCAGACGGACATATTCAGAATATCATCAGCCAGGGTATGGAGCATATTCAGGAATGAGTTGAATATAGATACAAAAAAGGGAAGTATTATGACGGCGCAGTTGAAGAAAATAAGTTTAATTTATGGTTTGGGAGTAGTGATATATGTATGCGGGGTGATCTGGACCTTTCGCATGACGGTGACAGACTGGGCAAAGTTTTCGGTATTCCTTGCTGCTTACCTGGTGATCGGTTTTGATTCGTTCAAGAAGGTGAGCGAGAAGCTGATGCAAAGAAAAGTGCCGACAGAGCACATCCTGATCATTCTGGCCACCGTGGGAGCCTTTGGTATCGGAAGGTATATTGAAGGCGTGTTTGTCATGCTCCTGTTTGATCTTGGCCTGATCTTTGAGGAGTTCGCGACGGACAGCGCGAAGCGCTCCATTGCGGAGATGATCGATATCCGCCCGGAGTACGCTACCAGAAAGACCTTAGGCGAGGAGATCAAGGTGGATCCGTGGGAGCTTAACCTTTACAATATCATTGTGATCAAGCCGGGGGAGAGAATCCCGGTGGATGCTGTCGTGTTAAATGGCGTAACGACCATCGATACGAAAGCGCTGACCGGCGAGGCGGCTCCGCAGCTTGCGCGGCCGGGGGACCGGATATACAGCGGATGCATCAACTTAAGCGGTGTGATCGAGGCAAAGGTCATCAAGGTCTATGAGGATTCCACGGTTTCCAAGATTATGAACATGGTGGAGGATGCGCAGAATCTTAAGGCGGAGAGTGAGACATTTGTCACCAGATTCTCGAAGATCTATACGCCGGTGATGCTGATTTTGTCCCTGCTTGTGATGCTGTATCCGCCCCTTAGCTTTTCCTACGGCAACTGGGACACGTGGATCTACCGGGGGCTTATCTTTATGGTAGTGGCGTGTCCGAGCGGGCTTGTGATGTCCATCCCTATCGCCTTCTTAGGCGGGATCACCAGCGCTGCAAGACAGGGGATACTGGTCAAAGGAGGGAATTACCTGGAAGCGCTGGCGAAGGCGGACATCTTTGTATTTGACAAGACGGGGACGCTGACGGAAGGAACCTTCGCGGTGAAGGAAGTGAAGGCGTACAGCATGGGGGAGCGGGATCTTCTTAAGCTTGCCGCCCATGTGGAGTGCTATTCCAACCATCCGATCGCGCAGTCGCTTTTTGAGGCTTATACGGGAGTGATCGACAAGAACAAGGTGTACCGGGTGAAGGAGGAGCCGGGCTATGGCGTCAGTGCCACTTACGAGGGGCAGAGAGTCCATGTGGGCAATTGGCGTCTGATGGAAAAACAGAAGGTGGAAGTGGAGGATGTGGAGTCAGCAGGTTCCGTCGTATACATCGCAGTTGGACAAGAGTGCGTGGGGTATTTTGTGATCGCGGATAAGATCAGGGAGGACGCTTATGACACGCTGAATTACCTGCGGCAGCAGTGCAACGGCGTTCTGGTGATGCTAACCGGCGACTCCGAGAGGGCCGGCAGAGAGGTGGCGCAGGAGCTTGATATGGACTACGCTTACTCGAATCTGATGCCGGTAGAGAAGGTGGAACAGCTTGAGGAATTCATCTTCGTGCAGGATGACTCGGAGAAACTGGTCTGCGTAGGGGACGGCATCAACGACGCGCCTGTCCTTGCCAGGGCAGATGTAGGGATCGCGATGGGCGACTTGGCTTCCGCGGCGGCTGTGGAGGCGGCAGATGTTATCCTGGTGAAGGGAAAGCTTTCCAAGATCAAGGACGCGATCCGCATAGCGAAGGAGACGCTTAAGGTTGTAAATGAAAATATTATGTTTGCGGTCATCATCAAGGTTTTGGTGCTTTTGATGGCGGTCATCGGGTATTTCGGCATGTGGGAGGCGATCCTTGCGGAGGTCGGGGTCATGGTTGCGGCGATCCTTAATGCGGTGTGTGTGTCGAAGTATACGGTGTAGAGGTATAGGAGACGGGAAAATGAGAAAGATTCGGTTATCAGCAATGCTGATCCTTTTGGCAGTCCTTTTGTCGGGCTGCATCGTCAACCCGTATAAAAGCGGGATGGAAGCATTAGAGGGCGGGCAGTATAAGGAAGCGGCGAAGCAATTTCGCGAGGCGGTGAAAAAAGAGCAGAATAAGGCGGACGCTTACCGGGGATTAGGGCTTGCCCTGTGGGAGACGAAGGATTATGCGGGGGCGAAGGAGGCTTTTCTGGCAGCGCTTAAGGAAGGAAGCGAGAAGACGGGGACGGTCTGTAACCTGCTTGGGAGCTGCGAGCTTGAGGAGGGGAACCTGAAAGAGGCCATTGCCTATTTTGAAGAAGGGCTAAAGGCAGAGGATGTCAGCGACGAGCTTAGAAAAGCTATGCGTTATAACTGTATTTACGCCCGGGAAAATCTGGGAGATATAGAAAAGGCGAAGAGCCTTCTTGGGGAGTATACCGCGGATTATCCGGAGGATGAGGAAGCGGCGAAGGAAGCGGAATTTTTAGAAACGAGATAAGCGGATGATAGAATTAAGGAAAGAGACAGAACGGGTGATCTTAGTCGGCGTGAGTGTCCCGGGGCAGGAGATGACAGAAGAGTCGCTGGACGAGCTTTGCGAGCTTGCGAAGACAGCAGGGGCAGAGACCGCAGGAAGGATCATCCAGAACCGGGAGCAGATCCATCCGGCCACCTACGTGGGAAAAGGAAAGATTGAACAGATCAAGGACATGCTGTGGGAGGAGGAAGCTACGGGAATTATCTGCGACGATGAGCTTTCGCCTGTGCAGATGAAAAATCTCCAGGATGAACTTGGGGTGAAGGTGATGGACCGGACACTTCTGATCCTGGATATTTTTGCGGCGAGGGCGACGACCAGCGAGGGAAAGATACAGGTGGAGCTTGCCCAACTTAAGTACCGCCAGACGAGGCTGACCGGGTTTGGCACAGCGCTTTCAAGGCTTGGCGGCGGGATCGGTACAAGAGGGCCGGGAGAGAAGAAGCTTGAGATGGACAGAAGGCTGATCAAGAGCCGGATCGCGCAGCTTAGCCGGGAGCTTAAGGAAGTGAAGCGCCACCGGGAGATTGCCAGGGAGCAGAGGAGGAAAAGCCGTATCCCTGTGGCGGCGATCGTCGGTTACACCAACGCGGGGAAGTCTACGCTGCTCAACAAACTGACCGGTGCGGATATACTGGCAGAGGATAAGCTGTTTGCGACCCTTGACCCGACCACAAGGGGGTTAAAGCTTTCCGGAGGGCAGGAAGTGCTTCTGACGGATACGGTAGGATTTATCCGCAAGCTCCCTCACCATCTGGTGGAGGCGTTTAAAAGCACTCTTGAGGAGGCGAAGTATGCGGATATCATCATCCATGTGGTAGACTGCGCCAACCCGCAGATGGATGAGCAGATGTTTACGGTATATGAGACGCTGCGGAATCTGAAAGCCGGTGATAAGCCGGTGATCACTGTATTTAACAAGCAGGATAAAGCAGAAGACGGAATGGTCATCCGGGACTTTCAGGCGGATTGTACGGTGAAGGCGTCAGCGAAGACCGGGGAAGGCCTCGCGGAACTTCTGAAAGCCATGGAAGCCGTGCTGCGGGAACAGAAAATAGCAGTGGAAGGGCTTTATGATTATAAGGATACGGCTAAGATACAGCTCATCCGCAGATACGGTGAGCTTGAGGAAGAAGAGTACAGGGCGGACGGCATCTTTGTGAGAGCCTATGTCCCGGCGGATATCTGGGACAGGGTTTCCCGCGGTGATTCGCCGAAGAGCCGCCGGTAAGCTCTTGAAAAGGTAGAGTAGTCCTTGTAGCCGCAGTCAAAACAGGCCTGGGTGCCGGGTACCCCGGATAAGATCAGTTCTTTAGCGAGCAGGAGCCGTTTGCGGGAGATGTAGTTCCCGAGAGTATAGCCGGTTTCCTGCTTGAATTGCCTCATCATGTAATATTTGCTGACGAAAAATGTATCGGCGATGGCATCGATGTTAAGCTCCTTTGTCAGGTTGTCGTTGATGTACTGAAGGATACCCGCCACTTTGGAAGGGTGGCCGGTGTCGATGAACTCCAGCCGGTTTTTTAAGGCGGCACGGTTCAGATGCACCATGAATTCCAGGAATAGGACCTGACGATACAGCCCGGCAGCGTATCCGTTGTCGGAAAAAGATTTCTCCAGCCGCACGATAGCATTGAACAGAGAGCTTTTTTCCAGAGAAGGGATGCGAAGGACATTGGAGTGTTCCGCCTGCGCTTTCTGGAAGCAGAAGTTCAAGTCATAGTCTGCAGTCTTGTACGCGTTCATGAAATTCGGGGAGATGTATACGATGATTCGCTCATACACCCAGGAAACGTCAGCTATCAGCCGGTGCATATCATTATGCTTCACCAGTACGATGTCGTAAGGCGCAAGCTCATAAGTCCTGCCCTCCACCATATAGGAGACCTTCCCTTTGATAAAGATCGTAATCTTGTCAAAATCATGATAATGTGTCCGGACCTCCCGCGTCTCCTTGTCCGTCAGGTGAAAGAGCCGGAACTCACTGTTCAGATATCCTTTTTTCTCATATGCTTCGGCAGTCATGCAGGTGCTCCTTTCGCAGAAAATATCTTCCCTTTTCCACTATGATACCTCAACAGAGCATTATTTGCAATAAATTTGGCACGAATTGCCTTGAAAGGGGAAATAATGCCTGATATGATAGAATTATAATGAATCTGACACTTGGATGGCAGGTTAAGGGAAACGAGAATGATGCTTGAATGGAGGGTATGTGATGAAGGTTACGTTGGAGAGATATCATGGCTTGGGAAATGATTATGTAGTATTTGACCCGAATAAAAACGAGCTTGTGCTTACTGAGGAGAATGTAAAGATGATCTGCGACCGCAATGCGGGGCTTGGCTCGGACGGTGTGCTGGAGGGGCCGGTGCTTAAGGAGGACGGGATGTACGTGAAGGTGTGGAATCCGGACGGCAGCGTCTCAGAGACCAGCGGGAACGGCGTGCGCATCTTTGCCAAGTACCTTAAGGATGCAGGATATGTGCAGAAGAAGCACTTTAAGTTGTACACAGAGAACGGGGCGGCAGAGGTGACATTTTTAAATGAGGACGGCTCAAGGCTCCGGGTGTCCATGGGCAGGCTTTCCTTCTGGAGCGATGACATCCCGGTAACTGGGGAGCACAGGGAAGTCATCAACGAGGATATGGTGTTCGGGCGGACGCTCTATCCGGTCACCTGCGTGACTATTGGCAATCCTCACTGCGTAATCCCTATGCGTGAGATATCGAAGCCGCTCGTGTGCAAGATCGGTGACTATGCAGAGATGGCGAGATATTTCCCGAACCGGGTAAACACGCAGATCATGAAGGTGATAGATAAGGAGAATCTTGCGATCGAGATCTTCGAGCGGGGCGCGGGCTATACGCTGGCGTCCGGGACGGGAGCCTGTGCGGCGGCGGGCGTTGCCTACAAGCTTGGCATGACTAACAGCAAGGTCATCGTGCATATGCCGGGCGGCGAGCTGCAGGTGGAGATTGAGGATGACTGGACGGTATATATGACCGGAGATGTGTTCTATGTGGCGAAGATAACGCTGAGCAATGAGTTTGCGCAGAAGCTTCGCGGATAGACAGCGGTTTGGCTGCTGCAAAAGTAACAGCTGAAAGACAGATTATCTGCAAGTTTACCGTGGAGTATGATATACTAAGGCATAGGAGGGAAAACCTATGCCTTTAAAATTTATATTCGGACCGTCAGGTTCGGGAAAATCAAAGCATTTATACAAATACATCATCGACGAATCGAAAAAATATCCTGAGCGGGAGTTCATTGTCCTTGTGCCGGAGCAGTTCACGATGCAGACCCAGAAGGATCTTGTCACAGAGCATCCCGCCAACGGGATCATGAATATCGATGTCCTAAGCTTCGCGCGCCTGGCCTACCGGGTCTTTGAAGAGACAGGAGGCGGCAGGCTCCCGGTCCTTGACGATGAGGGGAAGAACCTGATCTTAAGGAAGATTGCCGCGGATTACGAAAAGGAGCTTAAGGTCCTTCGTGGAAATATGAAAAAGCCGGGCTATATCAGCGAGGTAAAGTCTGTGATCTCAGAATTTACCCAATATGATATTGGAAAAGAGGAGATTTTCCGGGTGATGGAGACGGCGGGGGAAGGCTCGGGGCTTTACTGGAAGCTTAAGGATATCCTGGTGCTGTATCAGGGATTTTCAGCGTATCTGAAAAAGCGGTATATTACCAAGGAGGAGCTTTTAGATGTCTTAAGCCGGGAGATAGAAAAGTCTGCGTTACTCAAAAACAGTACGGTGGCTTTGGACGGTTTCACCGGCTTTACTCCTGTGCAGAACCGTCTTCTCGGGGAGCTTATGCGCTGCTGCAGGGAGGTGGTCGTGACGGTGATGATGGATGAGCGGGAGAATCCGTTCTCTTACCGGCATCCTTACCAGCTCTTTGCGTTGAGCAAGCAGATGGTAACATCCCTTGTGGAGACGGCGCGGGAGGAGAAGGTCGCTGTAGTAGAGCCGGAGTATCTGTATCAGAAGCCGGTCCACCGGTTTGCGGGAAATGACGCGCTGGCATTTTTGGAGAGGAATCTGTTTCGGCACGGGCAAAAGATATATGGAAAGGAGCAGCGGGCGGTGGCTGTCCATGCGGCCAGGAACCCGAAGGAAGAGGCGTATGCGGCGGCGGGGGAGATCCGCGCCCTGGTAAGAACGGGCGGGTACCGTTACCGTGATATTGGCGTGATCGTAAGCAACATGGATGTGTACGGGGATTATCTCGAGCAGGCCTTTGAAGCCTACGACATTCCGGCATTTATGGATCATAAGCGGAGCATACTTCTGAACTCTTTCGTGGAATATATCCGAAGCCTCCTGAATATGGCGGAGCAGAGCTTTACCTGCGAGAGCGTGTTCCGGTTTCTTAGGACGGGCCTGTCGGGGATATCCTATGAGGATACATGCCTGATGGAAAATTATGTCATCGGCCTTGGCATCAAAGGCTATAAGAGATGGCAGGGTCAGTGGACGAGGCGCCTTCGCGGCATGGACGACGAGGAGCTTTTGCGGCTCAACCACTTAAGGACGGCATTTGTGGAGAAGATAGACGGGTTTGTCTTTGTATTAAGGCAGAGAAAAAAGACGGTGCGGGATATTACCCAGGCGCTGTATGAATTTATGGTGCAGGAGGAGCTGCAGCTAAAGCTCAAGCGGCAGGAGGAGGCATTTCTCGCGGAAGGGGAGCTTGCCCTGGCGAAGGAGTACGCCCAGGTTTACCGGATCTTAGTGGAGCTTCTGGACAAATTCGTGGAGCTTTTAGGGGACGAGCAGGTGAGCCTTAAGGAATACGGTAAGCTTTTGGAGGCCGGGCTTTCTGAGGCGAGGGTAGGCGTCATCCCGCCGAGCGTGGATCAATTGGTGGTAGGAGATGTGCAGCGGACAAGGCTTAAGGACATCAAAGCGCTCTTTTTCGTGGGGGCCAATGATGCGTATCTCCCGGGGAATCTTCTTCGGACGGGGCTTTTGTCTGAGCGCGACAGGGAGCGGTTTAAGAAGGAAAAGGTCAATCTGGCCCCGGGCGGGAAGGAGCAGGCGTATATCCAGAAATTCTATCTCTATATGAACCTGACGAAGCCTTCCGATACTCTGCATGTCTACTACAGCAAGGTGTCCCCGGAGGGGAAGAGTATGCGCCCTTCCTATCTGATCCAGGAGATATTAAGACTCTATCCGCTTCTTGGTGTGAAGGACGAGGAGGAAAAGGGCTTGTGCGGCGGAGAGCTTACAGAGGATATGGGGATCCATATGCTGGTTGATGGCGTCCAGGAAGGGAAGCTTACGGATGCCGGCTGGCAGGAGCTTTACGCCTGGTATCTCAGGGATCCGGACTTAAGGGAGCGGGCAGGGCGGCTGCTTCTTGCCGGGTACTACCATCGCCCGACGGACGGGATGACGGATAAGATGGCAAAGCGGCTGTACGGTGAGGAGTTTGAGGATAGTATCACGAGGATCGAGCGGTTCTCTGCCTGCGCGTTCGCCCATTTCCTCACTTACGGGCTGGGGCTTTCTGAACGCAGGGAATATGATTTCCAGGCGGTGGATCTGGGAAATATCTGCCACAGTGCGCTGGAAGGGTTTTCAAAGAGGCTTAAGAAGGAGCATATAAGCTGGACGGAGCTTTCTGAGGAGATGAGGGATCAGTATATTGATGAGAGCGTGGAGGAGGCGGCCAGGGATTACGGCAATCTGGTGCTTGAAAGCTCCGCGCGGAATGCCTATATGCTGGTGCGGATAAAACGGATGCTTGAGCGGACGGTCTGGGCGCTGACAAAGCAGCTTGCGGCGGGGGATTTTTATCCTGCGGCCTGCGAGTTCCGTTTTGGAAACGGCAAGATCGACCGGAT
>CANAPP010000050.1 GCA_947363565.1 uncultured Lachnospiraceae bacterium
CTTGATAGTATAGGTTGTTCAACTTTTCCTGTCCACTCTTATATACTAACACCAGGGATCTTCATCCTGTGCGGCATATTCCCGGTTATCTGGCTTGCCCTTTTCACAGCGCCTTACCTTTCCGGCGGCCTGCCGGAGGTCATACGGGGATTTCCGGATGCCCTGGATGAGCCGTTTTCTATCCGGATATGCGGGGACAGCATGAAAGCTGTCCTCTTTTTTCTGGCGGCGTATGGGCTGGGATGCGGCATTTACCTTTCCACAAGGAGGAATTATCGGAAAGGTGAGGAGCACGGCTCGGCCAGGTGGGGGAGCCCGCAGGAGGTGAATAAAAAGTACAGCGCGAAACAGTTCTCGGAAAATAAGATCCTGACGCAGCATGTCCGTATCAGCTACGACAGCCGCAGGCACCGGAGGAATCTTTTGACACTGGTGATCGGCGGGAGCGGCGCCGGGAAGACAAGATTTTTTGCGCGACCGAACCTCATGCAGGCGAACACATCCTTTGTGGTGCTCGACCCCAAGGGGGAGAACCTGCGGGATACCGGGCAGCTTCTGGCGGCGAAGGGGTATGAGATCCGGGTGCTTGACCTGATCAACATGGAGAAGAGCCATTGCTATAACCCCTTTGTCTACCTGAAGGATGACAATGACGTGCAGCGGCTGGTGACGAACCTGTTCAGGGCGACGACACCGAAAGGGAGCCAGTCCCAGGACCCCTTCTGGGATACGGCGGCGAGTATGCTCCTGCTGGCGCTGATCTTTTACCTGAAAGATGAAGCTCCCGCAGACGAGCAGAACTTCCCCATGGTGATGGAGCTTTTGCGGGCGGGGGAGGTAAGGGAGGATAACGAGGAATACCAGTCCCCGTTGGACGAGCTGTTTGAACGTCTGGAGATGCGGGAGCCGGAGCATATCGCGGTGAAATATTATAAGGACTACCATTCAGGCAGCGCGAAGACACTGAAATCCATCCAGATCACCCTGGCGGCGAGGCTGGAGAAGTTTAACCTGTCTGGCCTTGCGGCGCTGACGGCGACGGACGAGTTAAACCTGCCGGCACTGGGAGAGCAAAAGATGGCCCTGTTTGCGATCATACCGGACAACGATACCAGCTATAACTTTCTGGTAAGCATCTTGTATACGCAATTGTTCCAGCAGCTTTTCTATCTTGCCGACCACAGATACGGCGGGCGCCTTCCTGTACACGTCCACTTTTTAATGGATGAGTTCGCAAATGTCAGTTTGCCTGACGATTTTGACAAGATCTTGTCGGTCATGCGCTCCAGGGAGGTGAGTGTATCCATTATACTCCAAAACCTGGCGCAGTTAAAGGCTTTATTTGAAAAACAGTGGGAGAGCATCGTTGGAAATGCGGACGAGTTCCTCTACCTTGGCGGCAATGAGCAGGGCACCCATAAATATGTCAGCGAGCTTTTAGGGAAGTCCACCATCGACATGAACACTTACGGGAAGTCGAGCGGGCGTTCGGGGAATTACTCCACCAACTACCAGATCTCGGGGAGGGATATGACATACTTGTTGGTGAAGAGTTCAGTTGCCTTAAATTTCACATGGACAGGGACACGATCAGCTGGATTCTGAATAATTGAATACAGGAGGTCGCTTATGGAGAAATTGCCGAAATACACACATGAGAACGGCATTGATTATGTTCTTGTCGGGGATTACTATATCCCCATGCTGACGCTGCCGGAGGAAAAACGCTCTATCGGTCGTTGGGGGCGGATGCACCAGAAGTATTTAAAAGAAAACCGCCCCGGATATTACAGCAGTTTGCTTCTTACTGGAAAATTATGGACATATCTTGCTGACTTGGACGAACAGGCACAAGAAAGGCTGGACAGAATCGCAGAGCAGATGCAGACCGCTGAGGGTGTGACAGAGGAATTGAAAGCGGAAGACCAGCTTGAATGGGTGCGCCGTTGCAATTCTATCCGAAGCCGTGCGGAAGAAATTGTCCGTGCAGAACTGATTTATGTGTAAATGAATAATTTTTGCTGTTTCCCGGCGGGCAGTTTCTTGAAAATGGTACAATGCCGCTTTTAGAAGCTGCCGGTCAGGGTTCTTCCAGCAGATCAATCAGGATGCTACTCTGTTGGTACAGCCAGTCCGTGAAATTCTTCGGGCTGGCTTTTTCTGTCTTGATTGCCTTTTTCCGTTGAAGGGCTTCTTTCTTAAACGCTTCAAAGGCAGCCTGCATTTTTTCTAGACGGTCAGATGGTAAGCCGGGATTCTTTTTTGCCTTGTTGATGATGTTGCGCCAGTGCTGGCACTCGTTTTTATAGACCAAATCATAGTTGTTATCCCTGGCTCTTTCGTCGAATTCCCGCTTGTTCTGGAGTGCCTGTGCTTTCCGGCATTTGTCACTGCATAGTTCATAGCGCAGACTTTCGGCAAGGAAAAGCCGTCCGCATATCTTACATTTTCGGAAATGCAGCCCCCAGTCATTCAGCCGGTTCAGGTAATAGGTGACTATCGGATAAAGGGACGCATAGGCAGCAACGCATTCTGTGTTGCGTTTATTGTCCGGATACCAGAGGTCAAGCCGTGTTTCTTCCATTGATACAGTGCCGAACACCCGGCTGGAGATTTGAAAACGTTCCGGTTTTCCGGTGTCGGGGTCAAACCGGAGCGGGCTTCTTTCCTGGAACATTTGCGTAAAGCGGCTCATTTTATCCATAAAACGGTCACAGGCCTTTGCCCTCTCCCTCGGTTCTCTCGCAAGCAGATAATCATTCCAAATACGGAATGCCACATACATCCTCACCGGGTCGCCGGTGAGATATTTTTTTGACAGAAACTCCCCGACGGACTGTTCCAGTGCATGCTGCTTCCAGCGGTTGGAGTGCAGGGCTTCCCGGAGCGGTGCCAGCCCAAGGCGGCTCCATTCCCCGTCCGGGTCATGCTCAAACTCCGCAAGGAAAGTCCCCAGAGGGCGTGTCACATCGCACAGGACATCGGTATCCGTGTTTCCCCGCAGGCGGAAGCGGATCTGCAGTTCCTCGCCGATCAGGACACGCTCTTTCTTTTTCTGCCTGTCCAGCGAAAGGACAAGCAGGATACGGTCATAGTACGGTTCATGCCGCACGAATTCCATTTCCATTTTTCTAATCTCCCTAATGTTTATGGTAATTTTATAATTTGGTAATATTTATTACACTCATAGTACCGCATAAGTATTGCGTTTGTCAAGGGAAAGTCGATATGATGATTGCACATGGTAATTTCGTACCATTCAGTACATTGACAAGTGAATGACCGTCTGACAGTGATATGACCGTGAGGGGAAGCAGCGCCGGGAGCCGGAAAACCGGGGAGCGTGCCAATACGGGATACGCCGCAGGAATGGGGCTTTGAGGATAACGGCTGGCAGGCAGAACGGCGACGGAAACCTTCAAATGAAGAACAGGATTTTATCAATTCAAATATAAGGAGGAGCAAGGAAATGAGCGACAATAAAAAATTAAAAAACTATGATGATCTCCCTCTGGTTCTGGATGTATCGGACATCCGGCGCATTATGGGAATTTCAAGAATGAGCGCCTATGAGCTGGTTCACACGCCGGGATTCCCGGCATTCAGGAGCGGCAGGCTGATTAAAGTCAGTAAGAAAGCATTTTTTGACTGGATGGCAAAAGGCGCAGGGAATGTGCAGGAGCAGTAAATGAGTAAGAGAATGGAAAATGCCGCAGGGACGGCAGAAACGGAGGTATTTATGAAGCTGGATATAAGGGAAAAGAAAGTGCTGTATATATATGGATGCCCGGATTACCACAATACGGTCACAAGACTGAAGTGGCTGGTTTCATTGACCGTGGATCAGGAAGCGAAGCGCTGGCTGCTGGCACTTGCCCGGAAAATGGAAACGGAAGGCTCCAAAGATTGGCATTCTTGCTTCTATCATCATCTCCGCATGGAGATGGGAGGATATTTCAGGGCAAAGAAATTTATGAAGGCTGTGGAGTCAAGCACAAATCTTGAGGAGGATATGTATGAAGAAGCTGTCTAAATATGAGAGAGAAACAATCGTGAACTTTAATGAGGGGGAATCCGAAGCAAGTATCTATACATTTAATGCGGATTTGAAGCGGAGGCTGGCGGAGTTCAGCCGTAAGTATCCGCTGCTGTGCCGATTGGAGAGAACCACGCCGGAAGGCAGCGTGACCTATGTGTTGGATAAATCCCGGCTGTCTATCCGGCTTGTGCCGCCCTACAGCGAGGAACGTCGGGCAGCGGCAAGAGCTTACGCAAAAGAGCATGGATTCCAGCCGGTTCAGGACGCACAGGAGATTGCCTGAGATTAAATGGGGAAGTGTTGGTTATGGGGGCAGCCTTTGTTCAAAATGCCGGGTGCAGAGCTGCCGTTCTGACCATTCCATACAACAGGCGCATAAAGTATCATGGAAGCATTGAAAAAGGAGTTTGCCGGAATTGGGAGCCTTTCTTCCGGTACGACAGGAAGGAGGAAATATGGCGAACATATATGGGTATATCCGGGTCAGCAGCCGTGACCAGAACGAGGACAGGCAGAGGCTGGCATTCCAGGAACTGTCTATCCCGGCAAAGAATATTTTTATGGATAAGCAGTCCGGCAAAGATTTTGACCGCCCGTCCTATAAGAGAATGGTGCGGCGGATGAAAAGGGATGATCTGCTTTATATTAAGAGCATAGATCGGCTGGGGCGCAATTATGAGGAAATACTGGAACAGTGGAGGATTCTTACAAAGGAGAATGGGATTGACATTGTGGTGCTGGATATGCCACTTCTGGATACCCGGCGGGGCAAAGACCTGATGGGGACATTCCTCAGCGATATTGTCCTGCAGGTGCTGTCTTTTGTGGCAGAGAACGAGCGGACGAATATCCGGCAGCGTCAGGCGGAAGGGATTGCGGCGGCGAAAGCCAGAGGGGTACGCTTCGGCAGGCCGCCAAGCCCGCTGCCGGAAAATTTTCATGAAGCCTACCAGCTTTGGAAGGCTGGAAAGGTTACGGGAACAGCAGCAGCGAAAATATGCGGTATGCCGCTGTCTACATTCCGTTACCGGGCAGAAGTTTACCAAAAAGCCAAGTTATTGTAAGCGGGCATTTTTACAGAAATGTGTACGTTCCTGTAAATGTCCGCTTAATGTTTGTTCTTTTTATAATACTATAAAAATGCTCTGTTTTCCACTTAAAAACACCAATCTGAAACACTTGTTTTACGGTTGCCAAAACGTACACCATTTTGTGAATGTCGCTATGTAGGGAGGTATAGCATGACGGATTCACAACAGCGGGCGGCAGCGAAAGCATTTGCGGCATTTTGGAAAGGGAAAGGCTATGAAAAGGGTGAAAGTCAATCTTTCTGGCTTTCTCTGCTTCGGGATGTATATGGTGTCGAGCATCCTGAACAATTTATCATGTTTGAAGAACAGGTTCACTTAGATCATACAAGTTTTATTGATGGTACTATTCCGTCGACAAAAGTGTTGATTGAGCAAAAAGGCTTGAATAAGGATATGAAAAAGCCCATAAAGCAGTCGGATGGTACGCTGTTAACGCCCTTTCAGCAGGCGAAGCGTTATATCACTGAGTTACCGCTGTCACAGCATCCACGCTGGGTTGTGACCTGCAATTTCAGTACGTTTTATGTATATGATATGGAACGTCCAGGCGGTGAACCGGAAGAAATTCTTCTTGAAAATCTGGAAAAGGAATACTACCGGCTAACATTTTTAGTTGATACTGGAAATGAGCATTTACAGCGGGAAATGGAAGTATCTATTCAAGCTGGAGAGATAGTAGGCATTCTCTATGATGCATTCGCAAAACAGTATGGGGATAATCCTACCGCAGAAGAACTGAAAAGCCTGAATGTTCTTTGTGTCCGGCTGGTATTCTGTCTTTATGCAGAGGATGCCGGTATTTTTGGCAGGCATGGAATGTTCCATGATTATCTTGCTGTTAATGATACATACCATATGAGAAAGGCTCTGGTTGATTTATTTCAGATTCTGGATACGAAGCCGGAGGAAAGGGGGAAGTTCCTGGAAAAAGAACTGGCACAATTCCCTTATGTGAACGGTGGACTGTTTGCAGATGAAAAGATAGAAGTGCCGCCTTTCACGGATGAAATGCGAGATTTGCTGCTGAATAAAGCCAGTTCTGAATTTAACTGGTCTGAAATTAGTCCTACTATTTTTGGAGCGGTATTTGAAAGCACACTAAATCCAGAGACACGTCGCTCTGGAGGAATGCATTATACTTCTATTGAGAATATTCACAAGGTTATTGATCCGCTCTTCCTTGACGATTTGCGGAATGAGCTGACAGCGATTTGCGAACTGACAGTAGAACGCACACGGAAGAAAAAACTAGAGGATTTTCAGAGAAAACTGGCATCACTGACATTTTTAGATGAAGCCGTTGCGTGATTGATACAAGGATTTCTGCCCGTTTTCGTTAGGGCGTTTTGAATACATAGGAATTACCGCCTTTCTCACACCGAGGGGTGTGCAGAAGGCTTATTTTTTTGCCTACAAGTGGCAGAGTCACCTCTCGTATGGCGGCGTAGGGTGTACAGCCTGTTTGGGCTTGCACACGCACATAACGAAAAGTCTTGTCCCGTAACGATTTGAAAGAGGTATCGTTACGAGTGTGTGCAATGAGAAGAGACGAAAACAAATGACAGGAAACAACATCAAATTACAGAAAACCCATTGCAAATCGCGCCTGGATGAGTTATAATATAAGGTGATTTACTGTGAGATTTAGTTCGGAGGTATTGAAATGGCAGAAGTCAACACCGATAAATGGATAAACATTGATGAGGCCGCCGAGTATCTTGGCGTAAAGCCGGGTACTATCCGCGACTGGATTAGAAAAGGAAAAGACGTACCAGCTCATAAAATTGGAAAGCAATGGAAATTCAAATGCTCTGAATTAGATAATTGGGTTGCGAGTGGAAAGAGCGCAATGGAGTGAGTACAGCCTTACATATAGGATATTAGCGTCCGTGCGAGGAAGGAATGGTAGGAATCTGATATGAGCGGATTAAGTAAAGAGAAACCAGTTGAACTGGTTAGAAAATATAATTTTATAGATTTGTTTGCTGGATGTGGCGGGTTAAGCGAAGGATTCTACGCACAAGGGTTTAATGCACTGGCTCATGTAGAGATTGACCATTTTGCGTGTGAAACCCTCAAAACAAGGATGAAGTATTATGGCTACGATGATGCCGATACCGCTGTTTTAGAGGAAGACATCACTTCAAAGGACATTCTTGCAAAAATAAAGGGAGTTGTAGGAGAACAGCCTGTTGATATTATTATAGGCGGTCCTCCTTGTCAGTCCTTTTCTCCTTTGGGAAAGGCAAAAGACGAAAATAATATGCAAGATGATCCAAGGAACTACTTGTTTGAGAACTATGTTAAGGTGTTGAACCATTTCAAACCTAAGTTCTTTGTGTTCGAGAATGTAACGGGGTTGTTGGATACGGAAGTCAAAGGAAAAAGTATATTCAAAATGATTCTTCGCCGCCTCAGAAGAAATTATCGTGTTTTAAGTGATGAGGATACAATTGTACTTAATGCGACAAACTATGGAGTTCCACAGGAACGGAAACGTGTCATCTTGATTGGGGTGCGGAAAGATATTGATATTGCTGCGGAGGATGTCTATAAAGCAATTGAAAAAACGCACTACTTGCCAGGAGCGCCAAGTGATGCGAAAAAAGGGTTAAAAAAGTATGTGACAGTAAAGGATGCGATTGGCGATCTTCCAAAACTGCAACAGGGACAGGGTGAAAAAATCATGGATTATCCTAATGAGTATGATTCATGCAATACCTATGTTAAGAAAATCAGAAAGAGGAGTGACAAGAAACTTCGGGATCATGTTGCCCGCATGAACAACGAAAAAGATGTGGAACGATATAGGGTGATGGCAGAAAACCACTGGAATTTTTTGGAACTGTTAGAATATAGACCTGACTTAGGGCATGAAAAAAAGCGTGTATTCTTCAACAGCTACAAGGTACAGTGGTGGGATATGCCGGCAAGAACGATAATCGCCCACCTGCATAAAGATGGAAATCAGTTTATCCATCCTGATCCAGACCAAGGGCGCAGCATAACAGTAAGAGAAGCTGCAAGGCTACAGTCATTTCCTGACGATTTTGTATTTGAGGGTTCACGATCAGAACAGTTCAAGCAAATCGGGAATGCTGTGCCACCGATGTTGGCTGAGGCAATCGCTAAAGCCGTTCGGTTACAGTTTGAAAAAATAGAACAGGAGCAATAAATGTATGTATCAGCCAATTGCGGATATAGATAAATGGGACAATGCGACCAAACGTTATTATAAAGAGAAAATCGAAATCTTTATAAAAACCGTGATGGCTGTATCCATGAAAGAGAACATTTCTTTGGATGTAACTGATGACGAGGGCGCTGTTGACCTTTTTATAGAAATGGGCTTTATTAAGCAGGCAGAAGATCTTGAATCTGTAAAAGCTCTTATTAAAGGAGGAACTTATAAGGAGTTCATAAAATGCGGTACAGTTGTGGCTGAAAACCGTAAAATCTATGATCCTTATCTTTTCAAACTGAATGAATCGACTCGTAAGGAATCGCAGCGCAAAGAAGCGGAATCAACTAAGTTTCGTCTGGTTGATTTGTTTTGTGGCGCAGGCGGATTGAGTTTAGGATTCATTAGAGAAGGGTGTCGTGTGGTTTTTGCAAACGATATAGACGACCTTTGTATTGAAACATATAAGTATAACCATCCCGAAATTTCGGAAGATGATGTTATTTGTGGTGACATAAGAAAAATAGTGGATAGGATCGAAGACTATATTGACGAGGATATAGACATTGTCATAGGGGGGCCACCGTGCCAAGGATTCAGTTCTGCCAATAAGCATCATAGGGTAATCAATGATCCTCGAAATGAACTGTATAAGTATTACATTAAGGCTATTGAGAAACTTGCGCCGAAGATTGTAGTCATGGAGAATGTCCGCGGGATGTTGAAAGTTGCAGACCAAGTAGTAGAAGACTATGAATCTATCTGTGCGAAAAAAGGCGGTCAAGAATATCACTACAGAATTTCGTATAGACTTCTTAACTCTGCTGATTTTTCGGTGGCTCAAAGCAGAGAACGCCTAATATACATTGCTATCCGAGATGATATTGTGGAAAGAACAGGTACTAATCCTGATAGCGTTTTCCAGGCTATTGAGGCTAACAGAAAAAATGCTACTGTTTTTAATCTTTCGGCTGCATTGGAAGGTGTACGTCCGCTGGAGCCGCCAGAGGTTATGGGCGTAGGAGAAATGGATACCGAAGAGGCAGGGAGAAAAATTGACGTGAATCCATTTGATGGTCGTGAAAACGCATATCTCCGTCTGATAAATGATGACAGGGCTGTTCCGCTCGTCTTTAATCACAAGGCACGATACTGCAGTCCAATTAATCATGAGATATACCGTAGACTAAATCCGGGGGATGATGCTACTGATCCTAAAATTGCTGATATAATGCCCTACGCACACAGAAACGACAAGTTTAAGGATAAGTACTTTAAGCTTCATGCAGATAGACCTTGCCGAACTATAACGGCTCATTTGCGCTCGGATTGTCATTCGCATATACATCCAACAGAGGCGAGAACGCTAACACCAAGGGAAGCCGCCAGGGTACAGTCTTTTCCAGATGACTATTTCTTCCTTGGCCCTTACCTAAAAACATACATTCAAATAGGAAATGCGGTACCTCCGCTTATGGCAAAAGGAATAGCTCATGAATTGATAAAATTGTTAGGCGGTGATGAGGATGAAAATTGAGAGCTTTATTAAAAGGCTGAATGCAACAGAGCTTGGCGAAGGTGTTACAAATGATACTTACATAGCTATCCCAAGAGATGTAGATTTGTCACAGATGTTACAGAATCAGCAGGCAATGACCATATTTGATAGAGTTGAAGGAGTCCTTTATACCCCTGAAAACTCAAATATCAAGTATGTTCAAACGGGGCAGAATAATCAGGAGAGAATATCGGGACTGGGACAGTATTTTCGCCGTGTGAGTGCTAATGTTGGCGATGAAATACTTATCGAAAAAGTTCAGGATGGCGATAGTTGCATCTTGTACTTGGATTTTAACCATAGAGATGTAATTGTGTTTCAAAAGAACAAGGATTGGGTTGAGATATTAACGCCTCAACGCATGGAACCGTATAAGACGGGCAACGACTATTTAATGGATGTTATTTATCAGAATGAGCGAGTGAAGTTGTATGTAAAGTATCTCGGTCAAAAAATGAAGAAAAAGACATCTCCTACAGATACGGCAGCGTATGACTTGCAGATCGATAGTAAAAGCATTTTGCCCAATTACGAATATTTGGATTATATAGAAATTAGTAATGGGGATGCAGATAGAAGACTCGCAAGAATGAAAACATATATGCTTTCACTGATAGACACAATGAATGCAGGAGGAGACAAAAAATGAATTACTATATTCTGATTCTTGAAGAAAAAGTGAAGTCCTTTTCACTGGTTGGACATGGTGAAAAGTGTGCTGTTTCGCTTATGCTCAAAGGACACGCTAATCCTTTAGAGACCCTTGCAGAGGGAGATAAAGTCGTTGGGTATGTTGCTGGGGCAGCGAAGACATTTTGTTACCTTTTCGATGTGGGATTTGATCAGGGTAATCAGCAGTTGTACTTTGAAAAGATCTTTGAAACAAAAATGGGAGCAAAACTTACGGCCGTTCCTACTGAACTCCAAGAAATCATCAATGCAAGGGAACAGACAGAATCGTTCATAAACATAACAGGAGAACAATATAGGCAGATTATGTCCTTGATGATGAATATGGTCTCTTCCTGGGGAAATGTCGCCATTGAAAAAAGCGAGGAACGGGAGATTGATGAAGGGCAGCGCATAGATGGCGGCACTAATATACTGCTATATGGTGTGCCTGGTTCTGGTAAAAGCTGGACAATCGAACATGAATATTGCCACAAAGATAGTGTTGTAGAACGCTTGGTGTTTCATCCGGACTATACCAATGCAGACTTTATCGGACAGATTCTTCCGGTAGTTGATGCTGAAAAACAGGTTACATACGAGTTCACATCCGGTCCTTTCACGACTATCTTAAGAGATGCGTATAGGCATCCTATGCGCGAGTATATCCTTATTATCGAAGAAGTGAACCGTGGAAACGCTCCTGCAATCTTTGGTGAGGTATTCCAGCTTTTGGATAGAACAGTTGAACCGAAAACTGTGGATGAAATTACCTATCCGACAGGCACAAGTGAATACGGCATCACACACAAATATATGGCAGAGAAGATATACGGCGATCCTACTCACAAGGTGCGTATTCCTTCAAATCTGTCTATTGTAGGTACGATGAACACTTCCGATCAGAATGTGTTCACACTCGATACGGCGTTCCAGCGCAGATGGAGAATGCGCCTGATTGAGAACAATTTTGACAATGTTCGTGCATCCCTTGCCAACGCACAGATTCTTGATACCGAAGTTACTTGGAAGACATTTTGTGAAAAGGTCAATGGTATCATCGTGGGCAATAAAGCGAAAATGGCATCTGCCGAGGACAAGAGGCTGGGCGTTTATTTCGTGCATGAAAGTGATGTGACCTTTGATCAGCGCGCAGTGCCTTCGGAAGGATATACTTCACTTCTTACAGAATACAATGACCTTCTGCGTACAGAAGCAACCGGTGATATGCCAGAAGATAAAAAGCAAAGGCTGGCTATTATCAGAGAAGCTCTTATGCATAACCGTATGTTCCCTGAGAAGGTTATCAAGTATTTGTGGGATGATGCATTTAAGTTTAATCCAGAGGCACTTTTTGATACTGACAATATGGAGAGTCTGGAGCAAGTCATCCGCACCTTTGTGTATTCACGAGGACGTGAGAGATTTAAGATTTTCAAGCCGACTGTTCGAGCATCTCTCTATCCTGATACGCAGGCATGATAATGTGCCGAATGGAAAGCGAGGTGGTCAGTGGCTATGGATTTACAAAAGAATATTAGAGAACGCTGCCACGTCAACAAGAATGACGAAGGTGACAGTTTTGTCGGTGTAAAGGCGGATACGGATGATGCCGTTATCTATTTCCCGATAGGCTATCAACTACCTCCGAATGACGATGATCTTCGTGCTGACATAAACAACTTGTTCTATGTGCTTGCTGCATTTATGAAAGAGGACAAGCTGATTGAGGAATCGAAGTTTGCTGCGCCGAGGACGGTTGACTTTCCGATGCACGCATACCTCAAGGTGATTCGGGATTTCCTGCGAACGGGTCGATATTACATCGAGACTGATCCGCGGTTTAAGACGGATACCAAGGGAAACGCATCGTGGCCGCGTACTGTCCGTGAACAACGGGCATTGGTACAGAAGAACGGCTCTCTGATTTTTACAAATATGACCGTGCGTTCCGTAACGCCGAATGCCGATAAGAAAATCACGCAGATTCATAGGTACTGCGTGTACGAGGCATTCGATAAAATGGGATGGCTCTATGTTCCCTATATGCCGGAAAAGCCTGGTCCGCATCCTGACAACAGAGAAGCCATTTATATTTTGGAGAAGAAGCTGGCATCCACTCACAACGATGTGGAACAAGAACTGTTTTCGGCAATGGTATCCATGCTCAAATACATGGACGAGAAATCCTCCGAAAAGCAATACTTCTTCGGTACGGATTTCTTTGAGCGTATTTGGGAGAAGATGATTGATAAGTCATTTGGCATCGAAGATAAGGATCAGTATTTCCCGCGTACCCGGTGGCTTCTTGACTACGGACCCAATAGGACAAAAACGCCACTGCAGCCGGATACTATTATGATCTATAACGGAAAAGTCTATGTCCTCGATGCAAAACTGTACCGTTACGGATATAGCGGCAATCCCGATCATCTTCCGAACGGTCCCGACATCAACAAGCAGATAACATACGGAGAGTACATTGAGCGCGCCAAGGGTGTGTCGAGTGACAATCTGTATAACGCATTTATAATGCCGTTCAATCGTGAGGACAACACGTTCTTTGAGATGGGGGCGGACGGTAATCCGATACCTCGTGTAACGGACAATATTGGAAACATCGGCGAAGCGGTCGGCGACTGGAAGCCCGATCCGAAGAACTACGAACGTGTCCAGGGCATCGTGATTGATACTCGATTCCTTATGTACAACTACATCGGTATGCCGGATCAGCAGAAACGGCAGCTTGCGGAAGCAATAGAAAAAGTGGAAACCAGGGCTCCTGTTCCGAGACCTGCAACATAAGAGATGAAGGCTCTACCTTTCTCAACACGAGAGGTAGAGCCTTATTTTTTGCCCGTTTATAACTGGCGATTTCGGTATCGTTGCGCACCGGCTGCATTTCTGCACTGTTCGCAACAGTAGTGTTTATTCGTTCTGGTCGCTTCTACCAGGAAAAACCTATCTCTCTTGCAATTCGGATTTTCGCATTCTTTATACATTTCACCATTTCTCATATAGAAGATGGAAAAATAAAGGGCTTCGATGAGCGTATCGACCTGCCATGTGGCGGTCAGCTTGCCACCGTTATACTTCGGATGGATGCCACGAATGTTATGGTTGATTTCCTCCGCTACGACGATTCTTGCAATTTTCAGTAGAGCGTTTTTGAAGGAATCATTAAGCGCATCTTCGTTGAATGTCGTATATGATTTGAAGCCGCCATAATGGACTTCTTTTATGACGGACACTTCCGTCTGGAGATGGTAAAAGAAATCTATAAGGAATCGAGTCTCTTCATCCACATCCTTACATCCCATGTACATTGCCATTAGGTTCTTAAACCACGGGTCTTTGCTTCCCTGCAAATTCGTATCTGAGCCACTTCTCACGGCGTTATAAAAACTGATATCGATAGCATTTTTCTTTCCGAGAAACGCATCATCTACAGAGTATGTTCCGTTCGCAGCAACTTCCGGCTCCCTGCTCAAATCTGGAAACAGATTATAGGAGTCAAGCAGATTCTTGAAACGATGGGAACAAGTCGAAAAAACATCATCGCCGATCCGAAGTTCGGTCACGGGAGCGAAAAGCAAATAGACTACATGAATGAGGACTCCCTTGTAATCTTTTTTGTTGATGCAACTGTACAACCGAATGGTTGATTTTATTCTGTTGATGATGTCAATAAGATCACTTGCTTCAACCGCTGTGTATTCGTTTGCTGGCAACGGATATAAGAAGCCATATTTTTCAATAAACTCAATATGCTTGTCCACGTCACCTTTGGGAAGCGCGAGTAATTTGCCCAGGATATTTTTCTCGTGTATGCCGCCGGCAACACCGGTCATATTCAAACCGTCTTTCGGTGCATAGGAGAATAACAACTGTGTGCTTGTATCGGGACAAACTTTAAGGGTAACAGTCGGAGCTTCATCGGGAGATGTATTTACCGTGTCTTTCGCGCAGAGACAGCCGTATCCCTCATGCTGGAACATTGTTTTTAATGAAATTCCAGAATTTTTTTCGTCCATAACGACATTTTCCTTTCTGTGGGGCTATCTAAAGCAGGCTCCGCTTTTACAAAAACCATTATCTTTGATAGCGTTAGGGTTCCCATTTGGGAGCCCTTTTCTCTTATTATACACAAAAGTAATGGGAAATACAAGATATACCCATTATATTAGATGTTAAAAATAATGGGCTTTCTTGGGAAATTTTCTTACTCTTCCTTGCAGAGTACAATAAAGATGCTGCCGATGGTGGCGGCAAAGTCAATCTCTTAGTCCGAATAGCGCTATAAGGACGGAGGGATGCATAAGAGTTCGGAACGCAGCGATGAAGGCTGTGTTTGGAACGAAGATGCTCCCACCGTAGTTTCGTGCGCCTTTTTTCGGCTATCGGAGCCTGTGGTCATCTTCAACCGCAGGCTCTTTTGTGTCCCTCCGTACCGCTCGGACGGAAAGGACACTGCAATGAAGAGCAAAGAAACAAGGAAACGCAAGAGCGGATTCAATCCCAACCGCACCTGTTATCTGACGGCGGACGGCAAGTATTACTGCTACGAACGCTGGGATGAGGACGCAAAGTGCGTGGTCACACAGAGGCTTGAAGTCGGAAAAGACCTGTCGCTCGAACTGACCATCATGCTCGATGAGTCTGACCACGACATGGATTTGCAGGATCGCTACGAGGGCGAACTGCGAGATCCCCTGTTTGATGCCAAGGTCAACAGCTACAAGGACGATCCCGACAACGAGGATGCGGTCGATCCCTGGGACACGCTTGCCGACAAGAGCGGCAGCCCGGAAGATGCGATGTTTGCCGAGCCGGAGCCGGAGAATCCCCAGGTAGCACAGGTGCGCCGCGTTATTGACGAGGAATGCACCGAGTCACAGCAGGACTTCTTCTTCGAGCATTTCGGCGAGGGTACGCAGCTTGAGGAGATGCGCCAGGCTGAAGCCGAGCAGACGGGCAAGCTGCCGTCCTCTGCGGCTATGACCAACCGCAAAAACAAAATCATCGACAAGGTCGCTAAGTCTTTCGGGGTCGAGCGCGTGAAACGCCACAAGTACCCGAAAAAGGACTGAGCTGTGAACGGCGGCAGACACGGCGGTCGGAGTCCTCCCCGGCCGCACCTCTTCGGAGGGTTGAATTTCCCGGTAGTGAGTGAGGAAGGAAATACATCCATCCTCCGCATCAATGCAGATCAGGAACAGGAGGACGAACCTATGAGATTAAAACACAAAGTACGAATCAATATCGCCGACAAAAGCGGTAACAAGCAGGAAGTCCTGCAGAGTGAACACAGGAGCATTCCGAAAAGGCTGCTCACCTTTCTCTTCGGAGATTTTTGCGAGGTTCTCGTGCTGACGCCGGGCGAAACCGTGCAGGGCATCGAGATCAAAGAAATGCGGGGTGACGGCAATGAATGAGAACTTCGAACTGATGATGCCGATTCCGGGACTCGGCTTTGACGGGCTGGTAGGCTACTCGCCGATTGCGATGGCAAAGAACGCCATCGGGCTTGCCATAGCAACGGAGGAATACGGCAGCAAGTTCTTCGCCAACGGTGCCGCTCCGAGCGGTGTGTTGGAGCATCCGGGGACGATCAAGGACCCAAGCAAGGTAAGAGAAAGCTGGCAGCAGACGTTCGGCGGCTCGGCGAACAGCAACAAGATAGCCGTTTTGGAAGAGGGCATGAAATACACGCCTATTTCTATCTCCCCGGAACAGGCGCAGTTCTTGGAAACGCGCAAGTTCCAGATAAACGAGATAGCGAGGATTTTCCGTGTGCCTCCGCACATGGTGGGAGATCTGGAAAAGAGCAGCTTCTCCAATATCGAGCAGCAGTCCTTGGAGTTCGTGAAATACACTCTCGATCCCTGGGTGGTCAGATGGGAGCAGTCGATACAGAGGACGCTCCTTGCTCCGGAAGAGAAAAAGACCTACTTCGTGAAATTCAATGTGGAAGGTCTGCTCCGAGGGGACTACGCCAGCCGCATGAACGGCTATGCCACGGCAAGGCAGAACGGATGGATGAGCGCAAACGACATCCGGGAACTGGAGAATCTCGACCGCATCCCTGCAGAGGACGGCGGCGATCTCTACCTCATAAACGGCAATATGCTCCCGCTGTCACAGGCGGGTGCTTTTGCAGATACAGAAAACAACGGAAAGGAGGACGAATTCGATGAAGGACAGGAAGTTCTGGAATTGGAAAAATCAGACGGACGAAGAACCATCCGCAGAGAGAGTTCTTGAACTGTACGGCACGATTGCTGAAGAAAGCTGGTTCGATGACGATATCACGCCGGCAATGTTCAAGGAGGAACTTTTCGCGGGCAGCGGTCCCATCACCATCTGGATCAACTCGCCCGGCGGGGACTGCATGGAGGTGCATCCTCCGGCTCTGCAGGAGCGGAGGTCTGGTACCGCGTCCGCAAGACCTGGGCAGACGCATCCTCGCAGAAAGGGGCGTTCAAGTCGCTGGAGAATGCGAAGAAATGTGCGGATGATAATCCGGGATATTCCGTGTTTGATGAGTCCGGGAAAGCGGTATATACCAAAGCAGCGGCATTCAGGCCGTACCTGGTGCGGGTATCCATCCCCGACCTGAACATCCGGAAAGGCCCCGGCACTGACCATGGAAAGACCGGGAAATATACGGGAATCGGAACTTTCACGATTGTGGAAGAGGCAGACGGCAAGGGCGCATCCAAGTGGGGCCTGCTGAAATCCTACCAGAGCGGACGCAATGGATGGGTGAGCCTCGATTTTGCAGAAAGAGTGTAAACCTGTGTAAGTTATAATGGACAGCCTGCAGAGCATAGTTTGTTCTGTGGGCTGTTTTTTTTATTTTCATACCCCCTCAAAACGGCCTCCAAATCTCCGTATAGTGAGGAGGTGCTGACAGTGACAGATGAACAGAAAGAAAAGATCATCCGTTTCCGCAGCATGGGGCGCGGCTATGCAGACATAGGGAAGGAGCTTGGCATTTCCAAGGATACCGTCAAGAGCTTCTGCCGCAGGAACAGCCTCACCTCTGCGGACATCCTGGTAACAGACGATAAGGACAGATGCCGTGAATGCGGCGTGGAGATAAAGCAGCGGCCGAAGATGAAAAAGCAGGTGTTCTGCTGCAAAGCCTGCAGGGAAAAGTGGTGGACGGAACACCCGGAGAGGATCAGGCAGAAAGCGGTCTATGAATTTATCTGTGCGAAATGCGGGAAGGCGTTCACTGCCTATGGGAATAAGAAACGGAAATACTGCTCCCATGAATGCTACATAGCCGATCGGTTCGGAGGTGGCAGGAATGGATGAGAAAGAATTTGAAGCGGAAAAGCTGTATTATATTTCCATGTCCATTGCTAAATCCATGCGCGAAAAAGGCATCATCGACGAGGAAGTATTAGCCATAATTGATACAAAACTTCTGGAAAAATACCGCCCGATTTCGGGTACATTACTGGCCGGAAAACCCTTGATATAAAGCCGGTCCAGAGTGATATATGGTAGCGGAAGGAAGTGATAAAATGGCTAAAGTAAACAGGATAGAGCCGAAAATCCCGGCTCTGAAAAAGCGGCAGAAGGTGGCGGCTTATGCCCGTGTTTCCATGGAGACGGACCGCCTTGCCCATTCCCTTTCCGCGCAGGTGAGCTACTACAACGACCTGATACAGTCGAACCCTGAGTGGGAATTTGCCGGCGTGTACGCAGATTTCGGGATCAGCGGTACCGGGACGGCAAAGCGTGAGGAATTTAACCGCCTCATTGCGGACTGCGAGGCAGGGAAAATCAACATTATTCTGACCAAGAGCATATCGAGGTTTGCGAGGAACACGGTAGACCTGCTCTCCACGGTCAGGCATTTAAAAGAAATCGGCGTGGAGGTGCGGTTTGAAAAGGAAAATATCCATTCCTTTTCAGGCGACGGGGAACTGATGCTCTCCATCCTTGCGTCCTTCGCACAGGAGGAGGTGCGGTCGCTTTCGGAGAATTCCAAATGGGGAATCCGCAAAACCTACCAGAACGGCACGGACGGCGTGCGGAACAAGAAAGTCCTCGGCTACCGTTATGACGGCGAAAAGTATGTGGTAAAAGAGGACGAGGCAGAGATTGTAAGATTCATCTTTGAACAGACTGCCGCAGGCGCGGCGGCATCGGATATCCTGGCAGAGCTAAAAAAGCGAGGGGCAAAGTCCTGGCGGGGATATGATTTCACTTACAGCCATCTGAACACCATTTTGAAAAACGAGATTTACATCGGTGACAGGCGGCTGCAGAAATGCTATGTGGCGGACCCCATCAAGCATAACAAGGTGAAGAACCGGGGCGAGCTGCCGCAGTATTACATTTCAGACTGCCACGAACCGATTATTGACAGAGATATTTTTGCAAAGGTTCAGGAAATCCTGAAAGAACGGGCGGAGGCTGTGCCGACATATCCGTTTACGGGGAAGATAAAATGCGGGGTATGCGGGTATCCGTTTACGAGGAAGAAAGGCAGAGTCAGGGGAAAAACTTATATTCACTGGATATGCAGAGGCAAAAAAGAAGTGGGGATAACCTGCTCCAGCGTGAACTTCGGGGAAGAGGAACTGGAGGCGGTTTCGGCGCGGGTCCTTGGGATGGACCGTTTTGCCGGGGAAGCATTCGAAGAACAGGTAAGGGAGATTACTGTCTTGCAGGATGGCAACTTGCGGTTCCGCTTTTCCGATGGCGGCACAAAGGTCTGGAAGAACCTGCGGCTGCACCAGGCATGGCATGAGGCAACGGTTACGGACTGCTTCCAGGGAAAAATCCGGTGCGCCATCTGCGGGAACACCTACCACAGGGTGAATTCCGGCGGGAGATGGGTGTACTGGTACTGCATCGGCAAGAAACGGAGCAATGTGGAATGCCACAATGTGAATTATGCAGATTTCAAACTGCGGCGCATTTCCGCAAGCATCCTCGGACTGGAGGACTTTGACAAAGCGGAATTTGAAAGGCAGATAGAGGAAATCATGGTGCTGGAGGACGGCAGCCTGGAATACCACTTTCGGGAAGGGAGGACGCAGACATGGCAAAAAATGTGACAACGATACCGGCCACACGCAACCGCTTCACGGCGGGCCCGATCAGCAGCCGGAAAAAGCGGAAGGTGGCAGGCTATGCCCGCGTCAGCACCGACATGGAAGACCAGCAGACCAGCTACGCGGCCCAATGCGATTATTATACCTCCTACATACAGAGCCGGGAGGATTGGGAATTTGTCGGGCTGTATTCGGATGAAGGCATCAGCGCAACTTCCACACGGCACCGCGAGGGATTCAACAAAATGGTGGAAGATGCCCTGGACGGGAAGATAGACCTCATCATCACCAAAAGCGTGTCTCGGTTTGCAAGGAACACGGTGGACAGCCTTTCCACCATACGGAAACTGAAGGACAACGGCACGGAGTGTTACTTTGAAAAGGAGAATATCTGGACGTTCGATTCCAAGGGCGAGCTGCTGATCACCATCATGTCCTCGCTGGCGCAGGAGGAGAGCCGGAGCATTTCGGAAAACTGCACCTGGGGCATGAGGAAGCGGTTCGCAGACGGCAAAGTCACGGTGCCGTTCGGAAGGTTCCTCGGCTATGACCGAGGCGAGGACGGGAACCTTGTCGTCAACGAGGAACAGGCGAAAATCGTGCGGGAAATCTACGGACTTTTCCTGCAGGGCAGGTCGCCATACCAAATAGCCAAAATCCTGACGGAAAAAGGCATCCCCACGCCGGGCGGCAAAAAGGTATGGGGCAAGGCGGTGGTGGAATCCATCCTCACAAACGAGAAGTACAAGGGCGATGCGCTCCTGCAGAAGGTTTATACGGTGGATTTCCTCTCCAAAAAGAAAAAAGTGAACGAGGGCGAAGTGCCGCAGTATTATGTGGAGGGAAACCACGAAGCCATTATACCCCCTGCGGTCTTTGATAACGTGCAGGTGCTGATGCAATCACGGGGAAAAGGGAACAGCCGGAATAGCTGCGTGAGCATCTTCTCCAGCAAAATCCGGTGTGGGGACTGCGGGGGCTGGTACGGCTCCAAGGTATGGCATTCTAACGATAAATACCGGAAGGTGGTCTGGCAGTGCAACCACAAATTTGACGGCGGGGAAAAATGCACCACGCCGCATCTGGACGAGGAAACCATCCGGCAGCTTTTCATAAAGGCACTGAATACGATCAACCGGGAGAAAACCCGCATCCTTGCAGGCTTTGAGGGAATCAGGGACACAGCATTTGAAACCGGGGAGCTGGAGGCAGAGGCGCGGCAGCTTAACGGGGAGATGAACGTGGCGGCGGAACTGATACAGAAATGCATTGGGGAAAACGCCCGCGTCGCGCAGAACCAGGGCGAATATGCAAAACGTTATGACGCTCTGGTGGAGCGGTTTGAAACGGCGAAAGCACGGCTGGAGGAGGTGCAGGCAGCCATCACGGAGAAACAGGCACAGCGGAAAATGATGGAGAACTTCATGGAGGAACTGCGGAGCCTGCCGGAGCAGGTGGATTATTTTGACGAGAGAGCCTGGTACGCCATGGTGGATTTTGTGACGGTCTACGGCAAGGAAGATGTGCGGTTCAATTTTAAGAACGGGATGGAGATTAAAGTATAATCCCCTGCAGCAGTGTGCTGCAGGGGATTTAAACATAAACTTGAATTTGTGTTATTCTTCATAACCGATAGGCGCAATCGGTTCACTATACAGCTTCCAATTATTTAGAACCATTGTCAGAAGTACTTCGTATCATATCAAGATTATGACTTGCTATGTCACGTTTCTTTATAAAATCCTCAAAAAAAACTTTAAATTCAGCTATTTCGCTTTTTCCATCTCCCAAATACTGATATATCTTATGCAATACCCCAATGGAAAAAGTGCATGCAAGTACAAATGTGGTTCCTCCGCCTTCTGGGTTGCGAATCCATTTCATTGAATATCCATTTTTATCTACACTCATACCCATTGTTGCATTCAATCCATGTGATTCAAATGATAATCCTCCATAAATAGCATCATAATATTTTTCATAACCAGTTTCTTTCATCAAGCCATAGATGCTTGTTATATTGCTGCATACTTCATACCACTGAATATGTACCTTTTTTTTATTTCTACTGTGTTTCTTTTTGGCATCTAATTTCTTTTTTCTAGCTATATCCGTTTCTTGAAAAACCGCTTTTGATTTTATTAATCGTTCTAATGCTTGCCTTTTCTTTTCTATTTTTTGACAATCTTCATCAAACTTATCTGTCCCTTTTTGAGCAATAATTAGTTTTCCATATTCAGATTCTGCATTAAAATAGATTTTACTTTTTTCTAATTCTTGGTAATGATGTTCCAGATAATAGGCAGCTGCTCGTTTTTGCGTATGATCTTTTAATATAAATTCTAGCCCAACTATGTTCTCGATTAGAGATCGTAGTATAATCTGTGCTGGTTCAAATAAACTTACAGAATATAAAACATTGATTGAGTCCAGTTGTTCCATGATTTTTCTTATAAATAGAATAATAACGGTATCAACAAAATCATCTATTCTTGAAGTTCCTATTGTCATTTCATTTTCGACTTCTCCAAATCTGGTAATAACCGAATCCAATACATAGCTTGCTTGTTCAATAATTTCTTTAACTTCATCATGCTTTTCCACATTAAAGAACAAATTATCAAATACTTTCAGATATGAATTTTGCATAGTACCTCCTAAATTTCGATTTGTTAAAATATGATACCACAAAATAAAGGAAAAATCTATTGAATTTTGGCTTGTTTTTGCATTTGAACCCCCTTTGGAGGCAAAATAAAAAAGTGTAGGGAAAATAAAATTGTATCAAAATGGGCTATTAGATAGACGACGGTTATACGGGGCGAAATTTCAACCGTCCCTCTTTTCAGCGCATGATTGCCGACATTGAAGCGGGGAAAGTTGGCTGCGTGATTACCAAAGATTTATCTAGGCTGGGGAGAAACTATATTGAAGCAGGCAGTTATATCGAAATCTTTTTCCCAAAGCATAATGTAAGATATATTGCAGTCACGGACGGGGTGGACAGCCTGACAAGGCAGGAAATGGATATTACGCCGTTCAAAAATATCCTGAATGATATGTACAGCCGTGACATTTCCAAAAAGGTATTGGCAGGGCGCATGACCCGTTCCAGACAGGGGAAATTCTGCGGAGGGCAGCCGCCGCTTGGGCTGATGCGTGATCCGGACGAAAAAGGGCATCTGATTACAGATCCTGAAACTGCGCCGGTAATCCGCCGGATTTTTGAACTTGCGCTGGATGGATGGGGCTGTATGCGGATTGCAAAACAGTTGATGGATGATAAAGTGCCGATTACAAGGGTGAAAGCCAATACGGAATGTGATGTAAACTACTATTCCTGGGGCAGCGCAAGGATCAGCCATATTCTGCGAAACCCTTTCTACAAGGGCGCACATTTGGTCTGCCGGACACACCAGAAGGGTATCCGCTCCAATACTTACGACATCATTCCCCGTGAGGACTGGGAAGTGATTGAAAACTGCCATGAAGCGATTGTCACACCGGCGGAGTGGGAACAGGTGCAGGAGATTATTGACCGCAGGCCGACGATTATGAAAGGAAACGCCTGCCCGTTTTACAATCTTTTTCATGGCATTATCTACTGCGCCACCTGTGGGAAATCCATGCAGGTGCGTTATGAGAAAGTCGGGAGAACCGGCAAGAACCGGTTTACCGGGAAAGAGCGGGAACCAATAGACAAGGCATACTATATCTGCCAGACTTATAACCGTTTAGGAAAAAATGCCTGCACAAGCCACAAGATCGAAGCAAGGGATTTGTATAACCTTGTGCTGAAAGATATACAGGATTTGGCGGCAATGGCATTGAAAGATGCGGATGTATTTTATCAGCGTCTGTCCAGCCGCATGGAACGGCGGTATATGGCGGATGCTTCGGAAATGCAGAAAGAATGTGACCGGCTGGAAGCAAGGAATCAAGAAATAGACAGTATGTTTATGAGCCTTTATACCGACAAGGCAAAGGGCATCCTGACAGAACAGCGTTTTCTGAAGCTGACTGCTACATTGGAGCAGGAGCAGGAAGCCAATCGGAAACGGCTTCAGGACTTGATGCTGGTGATGCGCCGTACAGATGAGCAGGAAAGCGACGTTCGGACATTTATGCAGGAAATCCGCAAATATGCTGCAATTCAGGAATTGGACGAAGCGGTCTTAAACCGGCTCATTAGTAAGATTCTGGTGGGGGAAGTCAGGAAAGTAGACGGACAGAAATGCCAGGAAGTTAAGATTGTTTATAACTTTGTCGGAGAGATACCAGCAGTAATAGAATAATGTTAACAGCCCTTTTCTAACAAAGAAAAGGGCTGTTTTTTTCTTAAACGTATATCAAATAAGGGTTATTATAAAACCCTACTTATAAATTTCATTTGTGATTTAAAGGACATTTGGCAAATTCAAAGCAACGTCCTGATTTATTTTCCATACAAGTAACTCTTCCAGAAAGTTTCTTTACAGTAATGTCCTCTAATGCAGATGCATTTTTATCAGATGTTTGAATTGTAACCTCTTTTCCCTGTACAGAACAAAACATTTTGTATAGATCTCTCCTTTCTTGAAACACAATATATAGTATATGATTTAATAAAATACCACAATATAATGAATGTGTCAATTATATTTTTGAAAATAATAAAAAATTTGTTTTTATTCCCCGGCTTCTGGGATAAACTCTAAATGGTCTAAAGCATAGCGCAGAGCCATGCACATCAATTCATTTCGGGAACGGTCGCTTTTTGTTGCCAGAGCGTCAAATTCCTCTTGTAATTCTCGATCTATCCGTAGCGTCATGACCACCGACTTATCTTCTTTTCTATCGGGTTTCTTCTGACGTACTACAAACTTGTCTGCCATATTACACCTCCGTATTACATTTCTGAAACTATTATAAACGATTCTACTTGACTTTTATATAATACATATTAGAATACAAATATGTAATACAATATAGTATTACATAAGAAAAGGAGGAAATGGAAGTGAAAAACATACTGGAACAACTTTATGACGGTGAAATCTTCCCAGCAGAACAGTATTCACCTAAAGAAAGGGAATACCGGAAAATCTATCGGGAGCATTATAGCCATTACGAGGATTTTATAGTAACCCTGAGCAGGCTGGAACCGCCGCTTGATAAGCGTTTTATTGAAATCATGGATGAACAGCTGGATGAAATCCCATATGAATTCTCTGGAATGTTTATTGATGGCTTTCGGCTGGGGGCAAAGATAATGGTAGAAGTTTTTAGGCAAAGCTAAAGTTTGAGAATAGGAAAAAGCAGTCGCTTTGGTTGGAGCGGCTGCTTTTAGCACTATTTTCTTGTATCTGGAACATATTGGCGGAAAGCTTTTTGATATGTTTAAAAGCTTCTAAAATCAAGACCAAAAGGAGTATTACATTCTAAAAATGGTATCGGGATATCCATGCGATATTCTAAATTATAATTACATTGAGAAAAGGATGTAATATCGCAACCATAAAACTGGGTATTATCTGTTATATTATAGAAAATAAATCCAATAGGAAAAGTTGATATTTCTGAAAAGACATCAACTTTTCCTGTTTTAGTATTTATCCGAGACTGAAATGGGATAAAACGATCTGCATGTCCAGCATGTAAATATATACAGATTTTATATTTATCACAATCAAAACCATTACTACTTTCATTTAATAAAAAATCTTTAAATGTATTTCCGAATTGCTCCGTATTTAAAGAACAAAACATAGAAAGAATCTGTTTAAAAATGGCTAATAAATTAAGCGGTTCAATATGAAATGCGAGGGAATTTTTTCGTTCTTCTTTAGGTATTTTCATCACTTCAATACCAATACTTTTGACAAATTTAAAGTATGCTTCTCCATATTTCCCACCGGTAAAATTGTTGCAGCTTTCACATAATGTATAGAAGCCGATTCCTTTTTGAAATTGTTGGTATTTTAGTCCTTCGATATC
>CANAPP010000051.1 GCA_947363565.1 uncultured Lachnospiraceae bacterium
AGCATATTTTGTTGAAGTTCTTCAATTATTTATCTAGCACAACAGGTTAAATTAATCGTGGCGGTTGCTTACAGGCGGCAATACGTGATAATATATGAAGGGATATATAGGCTGCAGCCAAAAGCGGGGAAGCGGGCGGCAGCAGGAGGGAGTATATGGACAGATTGACAGAGTTGATAAAAAAAGATATGAAGCCGGCGCTCGGTGTGACAGAGCCGGGAGCGATCGCGTTTGCCGTGGCGGCAGCGAAGGAGCATACACAGGGAGAGATACTTAAGGTAAAGGTATCTTTAAATTCCGGCATGTATAAGAATGCGTTTACGTGCGGGATCCCCAATTCCGGCTATTTCGGCAACCTGTACGCGGCGGCGTTGGGAGCGGTCGCGGCTAAGGCAGGGCTTGGCCTTGAGTCGCTGGCCCACATCACCGAAGAGGATAACCGGAAGGCGGCGGCTATGGTGGATGCCGGCAGAGTGGAAGTGGTGATGGATCATGTAGGTTCCCGCATCAGCATTGATGCCGAGGTGGTGACGGAAAGAGACAGCGTCACCGTCAGGATCCGTGACAGCCATACAGGGATTGTCGGGATTGAGAAAAACGGAGAAGCGGTCTCTTCGGGAGTGTTTACAGGAACCGAAGAGGCGGCCGGGACGGCGAAGACAGCCGGGGAAGATGATGTCCCGCTGATCCACCGGTATACCGTCCGGGAGCTTCTTGAATACGCGGCGCGTGTGCCGGAGAAGGAGATAAGCTTTATCCGGGAGGCATTTTCCATGAATATGGAGCTTTTGGAGGAAGGAATCCATTCGGAGCGCGCGGTGATCACAAGGCAGCTCCTCCGGGAGAATAATAATCAGATCATCTCGGCGGACGCCCTACGGACGGCGCAGCTTCTGTGCAACGGCGCCATCGAGGCGAGAGTCCTCGGGCTTAACCGCCCGGCCATGAGCATCACCGGGAGCGGCGCCCACGGGATCATCGCGACGATGCCGCTTTTTGCCTGGTTCCAGGTGCATTACGGCGAGGTGGGGGACGTTAAGCTTTTGCGGGCGACGGCCCTCAGCTATCTGATCACCATGTATATCAAAGAATATTCCGGCAAGCTGTCGGCGTTCTGCGGTTGCGGGATCGCGGCAGGCTGCGGGATGGCGTGCGGACTTGCATTTTTAAGAGGAGCGGACGAACCGCAGGTCGGACTGGTGATCCGCAACATGGCAAGCGGCCTTACGGGGATGATCTGCGACGGTGGAAACCACGGGTGCACCATGAAAGGGATCGTGGCGGTGGACGCTGCGTTCCGGGCCGTGGAGCTTGCGATGGAGGGTGTCGGGATCGGGGAGATCCACGGGATCAACGGAAGGACTCCTGAGGATACGATGCGGCATATGGGACTGATCGCTTCACCGGGAATGGTCCGGACAGAAGAGACAATTGTTAATATAATGGAACAGAAGTAAGAAATGGAGTGAGCAGCTATGGGTAAGAAGAAAAAAAAGAAGCAGAGCCATCTGGTCTCCAATATCGTGTTGACAATATCGATTGCCGTGTTTATCGTGGCGGCATTCCAATTGTTCCGGATAGGCAAGGGCTATCAGGACGGGAGGAAGGACTATAAGGAAATCCAGGAGCTTGCCGTAGAAAAGAAGAAGGATAAAAAGAGCGGTGAGGATCAATTTGTCGTGGATTTCCAAAAGCTTACCGATAAGAATCCGGACGTGATCGGGTGGATACGGTTCGATCCGGAGCCGTCGGTGATCAATTACCCCATCGTACAGGGGAAGGATAATGAGGAGTATCTGCATAAGACATTTACGAAGAACGAAAACGGCCTTGGGGCCATCTTTCTCAACGTGGACAACAGCAGCAATTTCGCGGATAAGCATTCGGTCATCTACGGCCATCGGATGAAGGACGGATCCATGTTCCGGCATCTGCAGGATTATGAGAAGAAGAGCTTCTGGAAAAAGAATCCGCATTTTTACATCTACACGCCCAACGGGCGGGTGATCACTTACCGGGTCTACTCGGCGGGGGAAGTGCTTGAGACGTCCGATATATATAAGACGGATTTCATGGACGGGAAGGCGTATGAGGGATTTATCGACCAGACAAGGAAGGATTCCATATACGAAACGGGAGTGAAGGTGCGCACGGCCGATAAGGTCGTCACGCTGTCTACCTGTACGAGATCCAGCGACAACCATCGTTTTGTGGTCCACGGGGTGAAGGAGAAAGAGGAAGTTATCGAAGAATAGATGAAGTCAGATAAGGGAGGTGAACGGGATGCCGGCATACACATACGAGGTCGGGGATATCGTGACGCTCAAAAAGCAGCATCCGTGCGGGAGCAGAGAGTGGGAGATTCTGCGTGTGGGAGCGGATTTCCGGCTGAAATGCTTAGGGTGCGGACACCAGATCATGATCGGGCGCAGGCTGGTGGAAAAAAATACAAGAGATTTGCGCAAAAAGGCTTGAAACAGACATTAGAGTATGCTAGTATATCTAATTGTGATACATTGAATCCATGCTGTAAGGAAAGGCCAGATACAGCGCGGATATCCTTGCTTCCGCGGATAAAAGCGGGGGCCAAAAGACCAGAAGGAGGTGCAGAGACGACATGAACAAATATGAATTAGCTGTTGTTGTCAGTGCAAAAATCGAAGACGACGAGAGAGCACAGGTGATCGAGAAGGTTAAAGCTTTAGTAGAGCGCTTCGGCGGCCAGATCTCAGACGTCGATGAATGGGGTAAGAAGAGATTAGCTTACGAGATTCAGAAGATGAAAGAAGGATACTACTATTTCATCCACTTCGAGTCTGATGCAGAGACTCCAGGCGAAATCGAGCAGAGAATTCGCATCATGGACAACGTGATCAGATATTTATGCGTTAGACAGGAAGCATAAGCAGGAAGCAGAGGTAGATTATGAATAAAGTAATTTTGATGGGACGCTTAACGAGAGACCCTGAAGTGAGATATTCACAGGGTGACAATTCCATGGCGATCGCAAGGTATACACTGGCGGTTGACCGCAGATTCAGACGCAACAACGACGGGGAGCAGACCGCTGATTTTATCGGATGCGTGGCTTTCGGGAGAAGCGCTGAGTTCGCAGAGAGATATTTCCGCCAGGGATTGAAAGTCGTTGTGACCGGACGTATCCAGACAGGAAGCTATACGAACAAAGACGGCCAGAAGGTATACACGACAGATGTTGTAGTCGAAGACCAGGAGTTCGCAGAGAGCAAGGCAGTGAGCGACGCCAACGCAGGAGGATTCCGCCCGTCAGCGCCCACACCGGCTCCCGCACCGGTATCCGATGCAGGTGACGGCTTCATGAACATCCCCGACGGGATCGATGAAGAATTACCGTTTAATTGACATTGAACACTTAGCGAGCGCAAGCCAAAGGCGCCGCGCGAACTTAGTGTGAAAGTCGTTCTGCTGAACAGAGTGAAGCAGAACATCATTGACCAGGAACACTTAGCGAGTGCAAGCTGAAAGCGCCGCGCAAGGTTAGTGTGAAGGTCGTTCTGCGAAGCGAAGGCGGAGCAGAACATCAGCATTATTGATAGGAGGTTGAGCAAAGATGGCTTACGAGAAATCAAACCGTCCGGAAGGCGGCTTCAAGAGAAGAGGCGGCGGACGCAGAAGAAAGAAAGTCTGCGTATTCTGTGGCAAAGAGAATAACGAGATTGATTATAAAGATGTAGCGAAGTTAAGAAAGTATATCTCTGAGAGAGGAAAGATTCTTCCGAGAAGGATCACCGGCAACTGTGCCAAGCATCAGAGAGCGCTTACTGTAGCGATCAAGAGAGCGCGCCACATCGCATTGATGCCGTACGTTCAGGATTAATGGATGATTAAAAGAAGGCTTATTTTCCGCCTGGGAATTTTTTTCGGCCGGAAATAAGCCTTCTTTTTTTGCGCCGCTAACGTTTTTCTGAATTTTACATATAATAAAACAGATACCAGCGCAAGGAGTGTATGTACATGGACCAGAGACTGCCTTTCTATATGGTGTACCAGATGCCGGTATACGGCGACGATGACAGGATGCTCAGGCGGGATTACGCATATATGAAAAGTGCTTATCCTGATACGGCAAAACGCCTGCTTCCCTTTGTGGAAGAGGAATGTGACCGCTTAGAGTATGACGGGAGCATGATGTTTGACGAGTATCCGGATAAGCTGCAGCTTCGGCTGATGTGCCGGAGGATATACGATAAAGCTAAGGAGAATGAAGAGAATCCGGGAGGATGGCTCATGGATCTTATCCAGGTTATGGCGTTCCAGGAGCTGTGCCAGAGACGCTGCGAGCACAGGAATTACCAGAAAAAATTTTTTTAAGCTTCTGCCGGAAGAAGGATTTGTGTATGGGACTGTGCATATGCCCTGAATGTATCGCCTCCCCGAAGACGGCTTCAGCCGGGAGGAAGGCTGCTTCCCAGATGGGGAAAACGGCGGAAAACAAACGTACGTGCGCGGTCCTTCACAGATTTGTAGTAGACGGATAGAAAAAGATGTGTTAAAATGTCCCTTGAGCTATAAATAAGGGGAGTCATATAATGGGAAATATCATTTTTATCGGAATGCCTGCCGTGGGGAAGAGCACGATAGGTGTCGTAGCAGCGAAGCATCTGGGTTATCAGTTTATTGACACAGATCTGCTGATTCAGGAAAAAGAAGGAAGACTCTTGCGGGAGATCATCGCCCGGGAAGGATTAGACGGATTTTTAAAAATTGAAGACCGTATCAACGCAGAGGTTCAGGCGGAGCGTGCAGTGATCGCTCCGGGTGGAAGTGTTGTGTATTGTGAAAATGCGATGAAACATTATAAAGACATTGGAACCATCGTATATTTGAAAGCTTCTTATGAAACAATAAGTAAGAGATTAGGCAATGCAAAGAAACGCGGCGTGGTCCTCAAGGATAACCAGACTCTTGAGGAGCTGTATAATGAGCGCACAGCCCTTTTTGAAAAATACGCAGATATTACGGTATGCGAGGATGGGCTGGATCTTGAGGAGACCTTTGAACGGGTGCTTGCCACGCTTGAGGATGGCAATACCTTCGCTTAGTCAGGGGATGAATAATACTGATTTGTTACGGATTGGTTACACAATTGTAAAAAAGATTTTACAAATGCAGATTTTGTGATATAATAAGCAAGTATGAATATAGTAATTTACATATCTTACGCAGTAAGATGAGATGGATTGATAGAATAAGTTTGTGTCGAGGTGCATGTATGGAGCAGTATATTATAAAAGGCGGACACCCGTTGGTGGGAGAAGTTGAGATCGGCGGAGCGAAGAATGCGGCGCTTGCGATCTTGGCAGCAGGTATTATGACAGACGATACAGTACGTATTGATAATCTTCCGGATGTGAATGATATTAACGTTCTTTTGGACGCGATTGCGGGGATTGGTGCGAGCGTGCACCGGGTTGACCGCCATACCGTTACGATAAGCGGAAAAGGAATCAGGGATTTTAGTATAGAATACGATTATATTAAGAAGATCCGCGCATCATATTATCTTCTTGGCGCGCTGCTTGGAAAGTATAAGCATGCGGAAGTAGCGCTTCCGGGCGGATGCAATATCGGGAGCCGGCCCATTGACCAGCATCTTAAGGGTTTCCGTGCCCTTGGCGCAGATGTGGATATCGAGCACGGAAAGATCATGGCAGAGGCGGAGCGTCTTGCCGGAAAGCACATTTATTTTGATGTGGTGAGCGTCGGTGCGACCATCAATGTGATGATGGCGGCTACCATGGCAGAGGGATTGACCATTATGGAGAACGTGGCGAAGGAGCCTCATGTGGTGGATGTGGCCAATTTCCTCAACAGCATGGGAGCGAATATCCGGGGCGCCGGTACGGATGTGATTAAGATCCGCGGGGTGAGAAGCCTTCACGGTACGGATTATTCCGTTATCCCGGATCAGATTGAGGCAGGGACATTCATGTTCGCGGCAGCGGCAACCAGAGGAGACGTGACAGTCTTGAATGTCATCCCGAAGCACTTAGAGGCGACGATCGCGAAGCTTATCGAGATCGGGTGCGAGGTAGAGGAGTTTGACGATGCGGTGCGCGTGGTATCCAAGGGAGGACTTCGCAGCACGCATGTTAAGACACTTCCTTATCCGGGCTTCCCTACAGATATGCAGCCCCAGATTGGCGTGACATTAGCTTTGTGCAAAGGGACAAGTACGATTACAGAGAGTATTTTCGAAAACCGCTTCAAATATCTGGATGAGCTTGCCAGGATGGGCGGCAACGTAAAGATAGAAGGTAATTCTGCGACGATCGAGGGCGTGAAAGAATTTTCGGGTGCAAGGGTGAGCGCACCGGATCTTCGCGCAGGAGCGGCTCTTTGTATCGCGGGTCTTGCGGCGGACGGCATCACCATCGTGGACGATATCGTGTATATCCAGAGGGGTTATGAAAGGTTCGACGAGAAGCTTAGAGGCATCGGCGCAGTGATGGAGAAGGTGGAGACCGAGAGGCAGATTCAAAAGTTTAAACTGAAGGTAAGCTGATGGGTGCCGGGTGGATCTTGCATATGTAAAAAATGAATAGTTGCTGCCGGCAGCTTTTAAAAATAATAAAAATCCTGTATACTGTTATCTGTGAAAGGAGCGGATGGCGATGTACAGGATTTTTATTGTTGAGGATGATATGACTATAGCGGGGACGCTCGCTAAGCACCTTAAGCGGTGGGGTTATGAGACAGACTATGTGAGGGATTTTAAAAATGTAGTGGAAAGATTCATCGAATTTGGCCCGCAGCTTGTGATCCTGGACATCATGCTCCCGCTGTTCAACGGTTTTCACTGGTGCCAGGAGATAAGGAAGATCTCCAAGGTGCCGATAATCTTCCTGTCGTCTGCCGGCGACAATATGAACATCGTCATGGCGATGAATATGGGCGGCGATGATTTTATCGAAAAGCCTTTTGACTTAAATGTAGTGACGGCGAAGGTGCAGGCAGTCTTAAGGCGGGCCTACGCTTTCCAGGGAGCGGTAGAGGTGGTTGAGTGCCGGGGGATAGTCCTGAAGCTTAATGACGCGACGGTGAATATCAAGGGGCAGGAGAAGGAGCTTACGAAAAATGAATTCCGGATCCTGCGGCTTTTGATGGAAAAGGCGGGACGGATCGTGCCGCGGGAGGAGATCATCGAAAATCTGTGGGAGAGTGATGAATTTATCGACGATAATACGCTGACGGTGAATGTCACAAGGTTAAGGCGTAAGCTGGAATCCATGGGTGCATCGGACGTGATCCGCACGAAGAAAGGGATAGGGTACATGATAGAATGAATGGATCAATGCAAAGGACGATAGCTCTTCTTGGCCGGTATTTGAAGGAGCATCTCGGGGAATTTATCATGTATGCAGGATTCATGGTTATCTTTCCCGGAATCTTTTCTCTTTACAATATCCGGACGGATGCGGTGAAATATACGTCACTGCTGGCCTTTGCCTGGTTTCTTCTCTGGGAAACGGCACGGTTTTTAAAGTATAAGCGCCGGCATGAGGAACTGGCCGAGACAGAGCGGAGGGTGCCGGCAGAGCTTTGCGGGTTGCCGGGGGCGGATTCGCTGATCGAGGAGGACTACCAGAGGATACTAAATACCGTCTTTCGGGACAAGACAGAGACAGAGTCTGCCGGCAGGGAGTTTCGGCGTGAGATGGCAGATTATTATGGAATGTGGGTGCATCAGATCAAGACGCCTATAGCGGCGCTCAGGGTGCTTTTGCAGTCCGCGCTTCTGGCAGATGGAGCGGGCTGCCTGAAAGAAGATGCGGGCAGCGGAACAGAGGAAGAAAGTCTCTTTGCGCTTAACCGGGAGATGAAGCAGGAGCTGTTTAAGATTGAACAGTATGTGGAGATGGTGCTGGCCTACTTTCGGACATCGGATATGCCCTCAGATTTTGTGTTTGCCCAGTATGACTTGGATGATATCATCCGGCAGGCAGTGAAAAAGTACTCCCAGATGTTTATCCTCCAAAAGATCAGGCTGAATTATGAGCCGGTAAGGAAGACCGTACTTACGGATGAAAAATGGCTGACATTTGTAGTTGAGCAGCTTCTGTCCAATGCGCTCAAGTATACCAGGCAGAAGGCGTATCCGAACAGTATTTCTATTTACATGGAAGGGGAATGTCTGGTGATCAAGGATACGGGGATCGGGATCTGGGCGGAGGATCTGCCGCGGGTGTTTGAGAAAGGCTTTACCGGGTATAATGGGAGAGCGGATAAAAAGTCGACCGGGATCGGCCTGTATCTGTGCAGGACGGTGACGGATAAGCTGAGGCACAGGATATGGCTGGAATCGGAAGTGGGGGAAGGGACAAGGGCGTATATTGACCTTGGCCGCGGAGAATAAACCTTACAAAGATGTAAGCTTAGACAGGGAAAATGTAATCTGATTCGATGGATATACATTTTCTCTTTTTTTATAATAGATTTAGAAATTGACACAGAAAGGATGGAAAATATATGGCACTGCTGGATGTGAAAAATGTGAGAAAAATATATACCGCCCGTTTCGGCGGTAATCAGGTGGAGGCGCTCAAGGATGTGAATTTTTCCGTGGAGCCGAGGGAGTACGTGGCGATCATGGGGGAGTCCGGCTCGGGAAAGACGACGCTCCTTAATATACTGGCGGCTCTCGATAAGCCGAGCGGCGGCAAAGTGTTTCTTAAAGGGCGCGACCTGGCACAGGTGAAGGAGCGGGAGCTGGCGTCGTTCAGACGGCAGAACCTGGGGTTCGTGTTTCAGGACTTTAATCTTTTGGATACGTTTTCTCTCAAGGATAATATCTTTCTTCCGCTGGTATTATCTGGAAAGAGGTATGACGAGATGGAAAAACGGCTTGCGCCGATTGCAAGGACGCTTGGGATTGAAAAGCTTTTGGAAAAATATCCGTATGAAGTGTCTGGCGGGCAGAAACAGCGGGCGGCGGCAGCGAGGGCGCTGATCACAAAGCCCCAGCTTATCCTGGCGGATGAGCCGACGGGCGCCCTCGACTCGAAAGCGGCGGATGAGCTTATGCGGCTATTTTCGCGGATCCACGAAGACGGGCAGACAATCCTTATGGTCACCCACAGTGTGAAGGCGGCGAGCAGCGCGGACAGGATCCTGTTTATCAAGGACGGCGAGGTGTTCCACCAGCTCTACCGGGGTAATCTTTCCAATGAGCAGATGTACCAGAAGATATCCGATACGCTGACGGTACTGACGACGGGAGGTGGAAAGCATGAATAGGTCTGTTTATTCAAGGCTTGCGGTCACGAATCTTAAGAATAACCGTAAAACTTACGTCCCGTATATCCTGACGGCTGTCCTCACGGTCATGATGCATTACATCATCGATGCCCTTTCCCAAAACAGCAGCGTGGGGGAAGGAAAAGTGCAAGAGGTGCTTTCTTATGCGGTGGTGGTCGTCCGGATATTTTCCGTTATCTTTTTATTTTACACCAACAGCTTTCTCATGAAACGCAGGAAGAAGGAAGTGGGCATGTACAATATCCTGGGCATGGGAAAGGCCCATATTGCCAGGATGTTTCTGGTGGAGACGCTGATAACGGCGTCCGCCAGCATCGGGGCGGGGATTGCCGGGGGAATCCTGCTTGGAAAGCTGATGTGGCTTGTGCTGCTTAAGATCCTGCACTATGAGGTAAATATGGACTTTGCCGTTTCGGGAGCGGCTGTTATCCATACTTTGGCGTTGTTTGCCCTTATCTTTGGGCTGACGCTTATCTATAATCTCTGGCAGATCAAGCTGGCAAATCCAGTGGAACTGCTTAGGGGCGGCAATGTGGGGGAGCGGGAGCCGAGGACGAAATGGCTCCTTGCCGCAGCGGGCATCCTCCTGGTCGGGTACGGCTATTACGTGGCTCTGGCCACGGAATCTCCGCTGAAGGCGATCCAGTTGTTCTTTGTGGCGGTGGTGTGCGTGGTTCTTGGAACTTATGCGCTGTTTGCGGCGGGGAGCATCGCCCTCTTAAAGATGCTGAAAAAGAAAAAAAGTTTTTATTACCAGTCAAAATATTTCACGGCGGTGTCCGGCATGATCTACCGCATGAAGCAGAACGCGGTGGGGCTTGCCAATATCTGTATCTTAAGTACCATGGTGCTGGTGATGATCTCCACGACCATATGCATGTACATGGGGATGGACGATATCTTAACAACGAGGTATCCCAGGGAGTTTGAGGCGACTTCCTTCAATCCGGACAAGGAGACGGAGGAGAAGATTATCCGTATCATTGAGGAAGAGATAAGACAGGCGGGCATCTCTGAGAAGGACAGGATGGAATATCATTACGGAGGGGTAGCGACGCTTAAGAAGGGCAATGAATTCAAGATAGCGGTGGATGAGGATGTGTACAGCGGAAATCAGGATATCTATGAATTGAAAATGATTCCTCTTGCAGATTATAATAAGCTTGAGGGGTGCATGGTAAATCTTGATGAGGGCGAGGTTCTCCTGTACAACCCGGACAGGAATGCAGAGAAACTCGGAGACAGGATGCAGATTGCAGGAGATTCCTTCCGGGTGGCAGAGGAGCTTGATACGTTTTGCCTGGAGGAAAAGAATGATTCAAGGATCGTGGGCGGCTATTATGTCATCGTGAAGGATAAAGCGCAGATTCAGAAATTCCTGAATGCGGCTTACGACAGGCTGAGTAAGGAATATGACCAGCTTGATGAGATGAACGTCCAATATAAGGTCTGCCTCGACCTGGAAGGCGATGCGAAGGACTGCCGGCGGGCAGAGGAGGCCATCGAGAAGCGTATGAAAAAGGAAGTGCCGCAATCTTACTGCGACGGTCGTGAAGTTGAGCGGGAACTCTTTTACTACACGTATGGCGGGCTGTTTTTCATCGGCCTGTATCTCGGCTCCATGTTCCTGATGGCAACGGTGCTGATCATCTATTACAAGCAGATATCCGAAGGGTATGATGACAGAGAACGCTTCCAGATCATGCAGAAAGTGGGCATGAGCAGGCGGGAAGTCAGGCAGTCGATCCGCAGCCAGGTGCTGATGGTGTTTTTCCTCCCCCTGGCGGCAGCAGTCGTCCATATCGCGGTGGCGTTTAAGGTGATCACGAAACTTCTCGCAATCTTTAACATGGTGAATGTATCGCTGTTCTTTTTGTGTACGGTTGCGACGGTTATGGTGTTCGCGGTGTTCTATGCGGCCGTGTTCGGAGTGACGGCGAGGGAGTATTATCGGATCGTGGGGTAGATAAAAGAGAAAGGTATACCCGAGGGGCCCCCGTAATTCATGCCCCAAGGGTAAGCGGACTTCGTCCGTTAAGGTATACAAATCTTTGTGGATGGGTTATAATTAAAAATAGAAAGAAAAGGGGCGGAGATATGGAAAGAGTCGTAGGAGGCGGAACATTTGCCCACAGGGGAGGTGGCTGGGTTCGCATTTTGCGGGAAGAAAGTGTTGATTGGGAGATAGTACGGAGGAAAATGGAGTGGCTGAATTAGAAAACAATAAAGAGTTGATTAGCGTATTATGGAGCGGGGCAGATATACTCCGCTCTAAAATGGATGCAAATGAGTATAAAGATTATTTGCTGGGAATGGTGTTCTACAAGTATTTATCGGATTCATTTTTGATCAAGACTTATGATTTGCTTTTTGATGAAAAGCCGGAATCGATAAAAGCTGCGTTAGGGGCTTACAGGGAGGCGTTGGAAGATGAGAGCGCGGAAGAACTGAAGGAGCAACTTAAGGCGGAATGCCATTATGTAATTGAGCCAGATTTGACATATACCTGCTTTGCGGATGCGGCGAGAAATAATTTATTTAATCGTGAACAACTGCAGAAGGCATTTAATAACATTGAGCAGAGCGATGCTTTGTTTGCGGATTTGTTTACAGATATTGATTTGTATTCTAATCGTCTGGGAACGGGGGACCAGAAACAAAGTGATACAATCTCAAGTCTGATCAAGGAAATCGATCAGGCTGATCTGCTGAATTCCGATGCGGATGTGCTTGGAAATGCATATGAATATTTGATTGGGCAGTTTGCCTCTGAGACTGGAAAGAAAGCGGGGGAATTCTATACGCCGCAGGCGGTGTCTAAGATATTGACGAAAATAGCCATAGCAGGGCAGGAGACGAAACGGGGATTATCTGTGTATGAAATTAAGACTCGCTATTTGATACAAAATGCTGCCGCATAACCGTAGGGGTGTCGCGGTGTCGTTAGGGGTGTCGGTTTTGCAGACCGGCGCATTTTTTATTTATGGGAGGATTTTCAATGCCGACAATATCCAAGAAGGAATATGAAGAGTACAGAAAGTTATGTTATGATAGAGACCACGGGAGAATTTTGACACCAGATGGGCTGCGTCTTATCTGCGAATCATTCAGTAATAATCCAGAAGCCATCGGAAAGCACATGCTGGAAACGTTGGCTCGTTTTCGACAGAAGGAGGAACTATAATTGGCAACGAAAAACCAGCACTTTGTTCCAAGGGTATATTTGAAAGCATGGGAGACTAAAGTTGAAACGAAAAAAGAACCGCAGAAGCAGTTTGATGGTGTTTATTATTTTGAAAAAGGAGATACTGTTGGAGAAGGCGCTACACGCGAAACTATTCTCTGGGAACCACATCTATACACTATTAGTTTTAGGCAGCTATACTTGGCAAAAAAGTGCCCCAAGGTATACAGTTTTTTTGTTGACGAAATCTTTGATTCGATGAGAGCGAACAGTCCTCAACCTGTCTATGGAAAACTGGGATACAGCTTAATAAAAACAAAGCATAGTGTACGCAAGCATCTCTATGATATTGACAGCTGGGATTTTTATTATGACGACGGAACAACTGCAAGAAAAAAAGCACTTTTGAATCGTTTTAATGATATGCGATGCTATCTGTTAGAAGATTCATTTAGTAGCGTTTTTGAAAACAAATGGGAAAGCATCCTTCAGACCTTCGTCGATGAAGTAAAGAATGCATCGCCAACTCCGGGGTTAGGCTTAGATAGAAAAATTTCAGAAAAGGCCGCAAAGGATATGATGGAATTTTTCTTCATGATGCTCTGTCGAAGTCCTCAGTTTGATGCTATGGGCGTATATACATGGATGAATGATATTTTAAAGCAGACCTTTCCCGGAGTTAAAGAAACTGAAGAGATGATGGATGCAGTATGGTTTACTGAGCTTTATAGGATGTTCTATAAAGAGAATGGCGGTTTTTATCACACAGCATTGGCTAAGGCGGTTGAAAACTGTCAGTTTATCCTTTTTGAGACATATCCTAATGCAGGTAGTTTTATTACATCTGACAATCCGGCATTTCAACATATATCTCATGTTGAAGCAACCAATATGAATGGTTACTATTTTCCGATAAGTTCGAATCATATGTTGCTGATAGCAAAAGGAAGTGACCCGGTGAATGTTGTTAGTTATCGCATGGCTGATAAAGATTTGATTAAAAAGTTCAACCGGGTAATATCTTCACATAGCAGTGCAAAAATTGTATCTATGGAAAAAGACAGGAATAAAATATTATAATCTATAAAAGAAAAAGCGCCTCACCGCTGGCATCAAAACCAGTAGTGAGGCGTTTGTGCGTCTATAGGGTTATGCTTGGATTTCCTGACCGTTCTTGAAGGTGAAGCGGATGTCGTCGATGCTGTAGACGGTGGCGAAGTACACCATGCTGTGCCAGCTCTCAAGGGAGAACTCTGCCAGTGCATCCGGCATCTGTTCAAAGGCATTCAGGAAGGTTCCCATGTTGGCGCTGGCCGTCTGCTTTTCCTGAATCTCGGCGGTGACTTCTTCCAGTCGGGTCTTGGCCCGGTCGAAGCGCTGTACCAAGCTGTCGTAGCGTTTCTGGTATTCGGTCTGGTTCAGAGCAGTGCGGGCGTTCTCTTGAATGGCCTGCTGTACCATGTCGGAAACCACCTGCGTTTCTTCGAGGAGCTGGGCCTGTTCCGCTTCCAGCTCGGTGGTGTCGAACAGGAGTGCCTGCATCTCTCTGCCGTTGGCGATGACCGCAGCCTTTGTGGCCAGCAGCTTGTTCGCCGCCGAAAGGAAGTGCAGCTGGATTTCTTCATCCGTCAGGTGCGGTGTCTGGCAGCGGCAGTCGCCATCGAATTTGTGATTGCACTGCCAGATGGTCTTGCGGTACTTGCTGTTGGAGTGCCACACCTTTGAGCCGTACCAGCTTCCGCATTCTCCACACTTGATTTTGGTGGAAAAGGCGTGGACTCCGCTGTGGTACTTTTTGCCCTTGCCGCGCTTGGCCATTTCCCGCTGCACCATCTCGAACACTTCCGGGTCGATGATGGCTTCATGGTTGTCCTCGACATAGTACTGCGGGATTTCGCCTTCGTTGACCTTGGTCTTCTTGGTCAGGAAATCGACGGTGTAGCTTTTCTGAAGGAGCGCATCGCCTTTGTACTTCTCATTGCTGAGGATGCTCTTGACGGTGGAGATGCTCCATTTTTTCTTGCCGCCGGGTGTCGGGATGCCGTCTTTGGTCAGTGTATTTGCTCATCAGGGCATTTCCGAAGAACAGACCGAGCTGGCGTTCCTTCGGGTCCGCATCATTCAAAAACTGCGGAAATAACAGGTGTGGTGCGATGGGGATATATCCCTGTTCTACGGCGAAGCGGCTGTATCGTCTGGCGGCATCCACATTTGCGTCAATATCTCCAGCATAGGGAGAGCAAATATAAACGATGGGCCTGAAAGCACGAAGAGAGCGTTCCTCTTTTTCAATGGCAGAGAGTGCGCCGTGTGCGGTCGGGTCAAAATATCCCTCGCTGTTGAATTTGCTGATACTCAAAACACGAATCCTCCTTTCCGGTGGGCATAGAAAAAGGGCGTCCACCTCTAACTTTCCACTGGAGATGAACGCCCGATTTGAGCGGAGAATTTTTAATCTTTTTTATAAAAATCTGTTGTGTACCCGTCAGCACGAAGTAGTAGACCTTTGGCCCAAGGAGGAGTGCGGCCCATCTGTTCACAGACCGCTTTCAATGACATGCGTGGATGAAGGAATCGCCGGTTTCGGTGTTGGGCGCTTCGAGAGAAAGTTCCTTATAACCAAGGTGGTGTTCGCAGTTTTCACAATCGCCATCGCAGGCCCAGATAAATTGCTTCGGGCATTTGCAGCGGTGGTGATACTGTTCCTTCTTACGGATGGCACCGGCCATGCGATAGAAGTCCTGAAACTGCTCTTCGGTACAAGGGATTTTTTTCTTGAGGGAACGGCTGTAGATAAAGTGGGTGTTGTTTTTACTCTGATTTGCATTCTTTGACATGAAAAATTCCTCCGATTCGTGGTTGAAACGGAGGAATCCATGACTGCTGCCGGTAAAAGGGTATAGTGGTGCCTTGGGTCAGGAGTATTACTCCGTCTCAAAGTCGCCACCAGCCTTTCCAGAAGCCGGAAGCTCGTTATTCAATTAGTGTTCTGCATAACGCTGGAAAGTTGTCAGCGCTAACCGTTATGCAGGTTTGTACAAGAAGAAAAATCCAAAAATTATTTTTGCATCCGCAGAGATAATCTTGAAATCCTCGACAAGATGTGATATTATATAAGATAATACTGGGATAACTGCGCCTATTTGCATCCTGCAAGGCGTTTTCCTCTCCTTTGTACGATTTAATTATAGGTCATCAGGGAGAGAAAGTCGGTCCCATGAAGTAACCGTCGAGTTATAGTGAAGTTTCCATTTGGAGGTGTCGCCAGTTGAAAGAACTTGTTTTTGCAACAGTCTTAGCAGAATTGAAAACGTCATGGGGAGATACGATTGCTGACCCGGATCTGATCAATCTTCTTTATGATGCTGTTGCTGAGCCTGTAGGATTGACAAATAAGAATGGCGAACCAATTACGGTTACCAAAGGAACTGCAAGTAAAATCATGAACCGACAGGCTGGTGGCAATCCGAATCGCTCCATTCGTAGCAAGTCTGCAGATGACAGAGTCCTTACGACGATTGAGGAGTATTTCAAAAGAAATGTGGTCAAGAGATTGCTGAAAGGCTGTGAAGATGACCTTATTGAAAGATTAAAGACGGTTATCAATGATGATGTAGGTATCGCAGATGCTAAGAAGCAAGAGCTTCTGGCAAATGCACAAAAAAATACGCTCGCCATCTTTTTGGCAAGCGTATATCTGTACTCTTTATCAAGGGATAATGTATTGTATGGCAGCAGTGGTACAAAGCCTATCACTGCCACAACGGAACTTGAAGTCATCCCGCTACCTACCGGCATTACTGGTGTAGAAGGAAGTTACACCGATGCTCTTCTTGCGGCTTATGGACAGGTGGAAGGAATCGAGCATTTTACAGTTGATATGCTGGATACTTATCCTGCTCACAAGGAGAACTTTAGCAACCAGAGAAAATATTATTTTGCAGCCGAGGCTGTTCGTAGAGGTACCCGTGATCTCTATGGTACAAAGGAAAAAGATCAGTTTGAGGTCCTGAAAGACGAAATGTATGAAGGTGTTACAGAAGTCTGGGAGGATGAAGCAAAAAACGGTCTTGCCCGAATGAGAAAAGTTATGGCGCAGGCAACAAAAACCTCCTTGGATAAATGTCGTATTTGCAGGGATACCGAGTGGGTCGGTAATAGCCAGCGTAAAGGTGTGTGCCACTTTCTCGTAGGCGAAAATCGTTTGAAAGGATGGGTGCGAGACGATGACGAACAAGCTATTTAACAGTGCATTTGAAAATTCGCTCCGTATCCTGTTGTTATTGGCTGAATTTGATTGTGGACAGAGTCTGGATAAGATTTATGCTACAGATTTCATGGTTTCATACGGAGCTACATTTGGTGTGAGTGAATCTGATTTAAACGGCGATAACCAGTACAAATTTAGTGAATTTGCATCTCGCCGTGAAATTGTAAGACAGGCATTAAAACAGCTGGTTTTGGATGGGTTGGTTTGGCCGGACAACTCAGCTGCCGGAATCCTCTATTCCATCACTGATGCAGGTCGTGAATATGGTGCTACCTTGGACAGTGAGTACGCTGAAGAATATCGTAGCACAGCACAAAGGATAGTTGAAATGGTTTCGGATGTTTCGGAGCGATCTATAATAGAAAAAATCAACAAAATGTCAGCTGAATCGTTAAGGAAAGGAGCCAGAGAATGAGTAGATTTTACATTAAATGCATAGGAGCCTCTGGCCCCAAAGTCGAATATTCACAGGTGACATTTGATGCAGGAGTCAATATTTTGCACGGACCGTCAAATTCCGGTAAATCTTATGTCATTAGCTGCATTAATTTTATGTTTGGTGCGTCTGAGGTACCCTTTACCAGATCCAGCACTGGTTATGACACGATCCACATGACAATGGAGTCTCTGGATGGTAGAGCTGTACAGATGACCAGAAGAATAATCGACGATAAGAATGGCAAAAAGAGCGACGTAGGTGAAAACTTAGTCACCGTTGTGAGCAATTTTAACGATGTTGGCTCCTATGATTACAGCATCTCGAAATTGGAATATAGCGACATGCTGTTAAAGCTAATGGGAATTGATGAAAGACGTCAGATTATTTCCACACAGGCGTTTGTTCAACAAAATCTTACTAATAGAAGTTTTCTTCATTCGTATTTTATCGATGAAGATAACATCTATGAGAAAATTCCGGCATTCGATGTTCCGAGACATTCCAAAATCACAGCATGCTTAACTGCACTACATTTCCTTTTTACAGGAGAGGATTTGCATGAAATAGTACCCGCTGAAAGTAAGAAAGAGCGTGAACTGAAGGAAGCCAAGAAAAACGCTGTTATCATTTACATTAATGAAAAAATACAAGACTTAACAAAGAAACGTGGTGTTCTGGAAGAAGAACTCGCAAAAGTTGAGGATACAGATGTGGAATCTAAAATGGAATCCACGCTGGAAGAAATAGCTTCAATCGAGCGCCAGATTTATGAAGCTACTGAGCGAAGCCGTAAATTGATAGAAGAGATCTTTGCGGTTAGCTCTAAATTGGAAGAAGCGACATATCTTCGTGAGCGTTATAAGGCGCTGCGCACTCAGTATAATTCCGACGTGAAGAGGCTCCGCTTTATCATTGACGGTGAAGCGAAAGGCTTTCAGCGAAAAAAAGTCGTGAAATGTCCGTTTTGTGATAGCTCGATGCAAGACAAACCGGAACAGCGCATTGCGTATGCGCAGGCTTCTCAGGTAGAGCTTGATCGTATCACGATGCAGCTGGATGACCTGAAAGAAGCCGAAAAGGATATCCAGCAGGAAATTCGTGTTCTGGAAGCACAGCTTCAGGAGCTTAACAAGCAGAACAATGAGATAACTATAATGATTAGTAGAGGCTTGAAGCCAAAGGCTGCACAGCTTCGGGATATGCTGGAATCGTACAAGCAAATCGTACAAATTAAGCATGAGTTATCAGCTGTTAACACACTTTCTACAGATCTCAATACAGACGCTTTCGAACGTGAAATGGAGGAAGAAGGCGAGAAAGTTGTGTTCAAGCCGATGGATCATATTGATATGGAGCGTTGGAAGCAGTGGAGCGACACATTTGAGATGATTGTAAAGGAATGCAATTATCCGAATTGTGGAACTGCACGTATTTCCCCAGATACATACGATGCGATAGTGAATGGAAAACATAAATCTGATGAAGGAAAAGGCTATCGTGCGTTCCTTAATAGCATCGTTTTGTTTTCGCTGATGAAAACGCTGGAGGATGGCGGCGCTTATCGTCCGGCAATGTTGATTTTGGACTCCCCAATTTTGACCCTTAAAGAAAAAGTGCGAAAGGATGAACTGGCAGATCCCGGTATGCGCACTTCGCTGTTTAGATATATGGTTGATAATTGTGGAGATAACCAGATTATTATTGCTGAAAATGAAATACCGAGTGCAGTTGATTACAGCACTGCTCGTCTGATTGAATTTACACAAGATGAGACTCAGGGCGTTTATGGTTTCCTGAAGAGTGTTCGTAACAGTGTAGATAGTTGATTGTAAGAATAGGAGAAGAGACACATGGCTAAAACAATTACCTACAAAAAATTATGGAAGCTGCTTATCGACAGGAATATGAGCAGAAGCCAGCTGAAAACGGTTACTGGTGTTAGCACAGCGTCTATTGCGAAGCTCGGCAAAGGCGAAAATATCACAACAGCTGTTCTGATTAAAATTTGTGAAGGACTGCAATGTGATCTTACCGATATTATGGAATTAGTTGATGATGAAAATGCTATAAGTCCAGAAAATGGGACAGCGGAAGGAATAGAATAACGATGGGAACAATTATACCCGCTCGGAATTTTTCAAAAGATAATGTTTCCGGGCTGCTAAAACCAATCATCTATTGCTGTCCATACAAAGGTTTTGCAGACACGGCTGTGCCAATTAATTTGCTTTTGGCTGAAAAATTAGCTGGTTGCAGGCCCAACCGAAGGACAATGCGAATAGAGACTTTTTTCAACCAGATCTTAGACCAGTTACCAGATGGAACGGTTATTAAGGATTTTGATGTGATGTTTAATCCGGAATATAAAGTTGACGTGCTGAAAATTATGACAGTTGCCTGTAAAAAGAAGGCATTCAGTGTCGTTTGGCCCGGAAAATACGAAGATGGAAAGCTATTCTACGCTGAGGATGGCTATCAAGATTTTAAGGTGTTCAGCGTAGAAGAATACGATGTAACCTGCATCGTTTGAGGAGGAAAAAGAGATGAAGTATTCTCAATTGATAAGCTTCAATCCAATTGAAGATGTTATACAACTTGTTACGGCGGGAAATAAGGACAAGGCCCGTGAATATGTTAAAACCTATGTAATGTCTGATTCAATGGCAGAAGGCCTGCAGGCACCACTGATTGATCAGCTGCAGATGGATGAAGTAGTAGACAACAAGGGCGTGTTGGTTGTCGGTAACTATGGTACCGGTAAATCTCACTTGATGTCTGTTATTTCTGCTATTGCAACGGACGCCGATAACCTGCAGTATCTGCAGAATCAGAAGTTTGCAAAACAGATGGAGCCTATCGCAGGCAAGTTTGAAGTTCTGCGCATTGAAATCGGTGGAGTTGTTATGCCACTGTACGATGTCATCATGGGCTATATTCAGGATGACTTCGATAACCGTGGCATTGACTTTGAAATTCCTGACTATAACAGCGTAAAGAGTCTGAAGACCGTTGTTCAGGACATGATGATGGCCTTCTCCGAAAAGTACCCGGACAAGGGATACCTGATTATCGTCGATGAGTTCCTGTCCTACCTGTCTTCCCGTGACGAGAGAGAAATCGTCCTTGACCTTGAGTTCTTCCGTGCGCTCGGTGAAATGTGTTCCAAATCCAAGCTGCGTGTCGTTTTTGGTATGCAGGAGAAGATATTTGACAATCCTCGTTTCAGCTTTGTAGCTGATACACTGAAGCATGTTAGTGACCGTTTCACTCAGCTCATTATTACGAAGGAAGCAACTTCCTATGTTGTGTCTGAACGTATTTTGAAGAAAACCCCGGAGCAGAAGGCAATGATCCGCAAGCACCTCGAAAAGTTCTGCGGCCTTTACACCGGCATGTCTTCCCGACTGGAGGAGTTCGTGGACCTGTTCCCGATTCATCCTTCTTACATTGATGTATTCAATAAAATTTATTTGATAGAAAACCGTCACATTCTGAAGAACATCTCTGTGACCATCAAAGGTATTTTCAATAACGATGTTCCTGAGAATGCACCGGGCATCATCTCTTTCGATGACTATTGGCCTGCAATCAAGTCCAATGGTCTGCTCAAGAGTGATGTAACCATAAGCCGTGTTGTAAATGCCAGCCAGCAGCTGGAGGACATCATCAACCGAGCATTCCCGAAGCCTGCGTACAAGCCTCTGGCGACAAAGATTATCTATGCCCTGAGCGTACACAGACTTACTACCAATGGTCTGGACGTGCAGTTCGGCCTGACTGCTGAGAACATGAAGGACGACCTGTGCCTGCATCTGCCAATGCCGGAAGAGGACGCTGATTTCCTGCTGTCTCTGGTAAAGACCACACTGCGTGATATTATGACCACCGTTTCCGGTCAGTTCATTATCTACAACGACGCCAATAGCCAGTATTACATCGACGTGGATAAGGTCGTGGACTACGATGAGAAGATTAAGCAGAAGGCTTCCATCATGGCAGACGGTGAGCTGAATCGTTATTTCTATGATGTTGTGTATCGCTGCTTGGAATGGGATGCAAAGCAGTACGTTACTAACTTCAATATTTACGAATATGACCTGAACTGGGATTCCCACAGCATCTTCCGTGAAGGCTATCTGTTCATGGGCCTGCCGGGAGAGCGCAGCACTGCGCAGCCGGAGCGTGATTTTTACATTCACATTATGCCTCCGTATGACGAAAACGGCAGCAGAGTTCAGAATTTGAAAGACGAAGTATACCTGTACTTCAAGTCTTCCGACGAGTTCCGTGAGTTCATGGGTCTGTATGCTGCGGCGCAGAGCCTTGCCCAGATCAGTGAAGGCAAGGACAAGGATGCATACCTGAACAAGGCTAATATGCTCCGTAAGCGCCTGATTAAGTATTTGAGCGAGAATAAGAACACTTGCTTCGACGTGATGTATAAGGGCCAGAAGCGCCAGATGATTGAAGTCCTGAAGGGCCGCTATAATCGTGACCTGACCTTTAAGGACACCATCGACCTTGCTGCTTCTCTGTGCCTTGATGAATACTTCTGCGGTAAGTATCCTGACTTCCCGGTTATGAAGACCAAGATTACCCGTCGTAACATGGCTGACTGCGCTCGTGCGGCTTTCGATCACTTTGCTGGCAGAAAGACACAGCAGTCCACGCTGATGCTGCAGAGCTTTGGTATTCTGGATGGCGATAAGATTCGCCCTGAGAACTCCAAATATGCTGCCTACTATATTGAGCAGATCCGCAATCTGCCTCCGCAGGGTGTTTTGAACTATTCCGATATGTTTGAGTCTCGCTTCATGGAGATGTATATCGACAAGAAGTTCAAGATCGAGTTTATCTTCACACCGATTATTTTCCTGTCTCTGGTGTATGGCGGTTACGCTGTTATCACCACGAAGGACGGAAAGACCATCACGGCTTCCAATCTGGACCAGATTCCGAAGACCAGTGTTATGGACTTGTACGAATTCAAGTACCTGTCCAGGCCGGCTCAGATTGCTATGGCCGAGCTGAAGAAGCTGTTTGAAGTGCTGGATATCAATCCTGCGCTGCTGGATAATCCGAATGACCGTGAAAAAGGCGTGGCCCAGCTGCTGGCAAAGGCTCAGGAACTGGCAAGCTCCTCTGTTGTTGCCGCAAACAAGCTGAACAACAGCTTTGACCTGTGGGGAGAGCCGTTGGCGAATGCAGCCGAGGTAATGATGCTGCAGAAGGCTTGCACTGCTGTAAGAGATGAGTTCAGTAACTATCAGGCGAAGTTCAACACTCCTGCCAAGCTGAACAATTACGCTCTTTCTATGGAGCAGGTTGATACGCTGGCCGGTCAGATTGCACAGATGATGAAGATTCCGCAGTTCTTAGACTTCAAGTCCGGCTGTGCTGACATCGTTTCCTATATTGCCAACATCGAGTTTATCGATTTGGGTGAAGCTTTCAAAGCAGAGGTTGACGCTGCCAAGGCAGAGTTCCGTTCCATCCGTGATAGCATAATGGACGGTGTTTCCGGCGAAACTGCTGCCCAGAAGGTTGATGTAATTCTGTCCAAGGTGAAGGCAAAATACATCGACATCTATTTTGAAAACCATAAGAAGAAGAGACTGGATATCACTGATGCCCAGCGCAGAGGAAAGATTCAGGAAGGCCGTGCGCTGGCCAGCCTGCGTAAGCTGCGCTCCATTGAGATTCTGTCTGCTGCAAAACTGACCGATATCGAAACCGAGATGTCCGGCATCAAGGTTTGCTACGAGCTGACACCGGAAGAACTGAAGTCTACTCACATTTGTCAGCACTGCCGTTACCACCTTGACGACAAGGTGAAGAATGTCTACGGTGTGCTGGATAATCTGGAAATCCGCATCGACGATTTGCTGGCGGAGTGGACCAAGACCCTGCTGGATACCATCTCTGACCCGATTGTGGCAAGCCAGAAGAAGTTCCTGTCTGCTGAACAGCAGAAGGCCATCGACGAGTTCATTGCCAGCAGCACTCTGCCGAAGCGTGTGGATGACTTCTTTGTTAAGGCTATCAACGCACTGCTGAAAGGCTTTGAACCGGTGGTTATCGACACCGACGATCTGGTGGCTAAATTGGAGCAGATGCCTCCGATGGATGAAGCGTCCTTCAAGGCAAAAGTAAATGAGCTGATTGCTTCTTATACTAAGGGCAAAGATGCCGGAAAATTGCGCATTGTTGTAAAGCGCAAAGAAAGCGAGGCATGATGTGAAGGGGTATATAGGGATTGCAAATGACGACTGGTGTAGTCATTTGCAATCGTCCAAATCACCATGCGCCGTTTTTTGGCGAAAGAAAGCAGTATTCAAAGCACTGCAAAAAGGTGAATATTTCTTTTTCCTCAACAGAAAAGCAATCGATGGAAAGCGCTATGTTGTAGGACGAGGAAAATATGACGAATGGAATATTTTATCCGCAAGGGATGCTTGGGATATATACGGTGGTGCACTTGGATATAAGGAGGAACACGAGTTTCTTGAAAGTATAAAATCGATCTATAAAACCGACGAAGTTGAACTTGGCTGTATCGTGCTAAAAGAAGTGGTATATTTTGAAGAGCCGGTTTGCTTGTCTGATTGTAGCATTGATTTTTCTCCCTATATTGTTTCGGGAAAAACCATTGATGAAGAAGAATGCACAAGGCTAAATTGTGCATTAGAGAGGAGATCGTGAGTATGGAGCCACGAAAAATAACTAAGCAAGACGTTGATAAAGTGCGTCACATAGAAGGATTTCCAAAAGGAACAGATGAGGATATAATCGCCCTTTCTAAGGCACCTTTTTATACCGCTTGTCCTAACCCATTCCTTGCGGATTTCATAAGAGAAAATGGCACACCTTATGATGAGGAAACTGACGATTATCAAAGAGAACCCTTTACTGCTGATGTAAGCGAAGGTAAAAATGATGCGTTTTATATGGCACACAGCTATCATACAAAGGTGCCGCATAAAGCAATTATGAAATATATTCTTCATTACACTGAACCCGGTGATATTGTATATGACGGTTTTTGTGGAACGGGAATGACAGGTGTTGCTGCACAAATGTGTGTGTCACCAGATTCCGATTTCAAATATGCGTTAGAACATGAGCTGGGAGATATTAAATGGGGTGGTCGAAAGGCCGTCTTAAGTGACCTCTCTCCGATAGCGACATTTATTGCCTCAAGTTACAATCAGCATATTAATATGACAGAGTTTCAAATGAGTGCGCAATCTATTTTGGACGATTGTCACGCGAAGTTTGATTGGCTATTTGAAACGCAGCATGGTGATAATGGCTTTGCTGGACCGGGAGTCGGTCATGTGAATTATATTGTCTGGTCACATCTGGCCTTATGTCCGCATTGTGGAAAGGAATTTGCACTTTATGACGTGATGTGGAATCCGGAGACGAAGAAAATGTCAGAGGAATTCCTTTGCCCTCAGTGTAACAGCAGAATAAAAAAGAATGACTGCGATAAATCTGTTGTGACCGAAATGGATGAGTTGACTGGGGAGATAAGGACTTGCAAAAAGTCTCAGCCGGTCCTTATTAATTATTCGGTTGGAAAAAAACGCTATGAAAAGAGATTTGATGAATCTGATTGGGCCGTATTCGAAAGAATCGAAAAACAAAAGCTGAGTGGAACAGCACCACACATACCGATGTTACACAAAGGAGAAACGTGGGGTGAAACTTGGAGAGCAGGCTATCATTTTGGAATTACACATGTCCATCATTTCTACCACAAAAGAAGTCTGCTAATTTTGGAGTATTTGTATGAACGCTGCAAGGATAATCAGCGCTTATTGTTTTGGTTTACCAGTTGTCTGCCTAAATTAACCTGTTGTGCTAGATAAATAATTGAAGAACTTCAACAAAATATGCTA
>CANAPP010000052.1 GCA_947363565.1 uncultured Lachnospiraceae bacterium
CAGCAAGCCGCAAAAGGCACGTCCTCTCATGGGAACTGAAAATGCAAGATTTATCAATTCGATTCTTACTGGCAGCTTTTTTACAGAAAAGTGTAATTTCAGTAAGCTCCAGCTCAGGAAGTCTGATGATATGTGTACCCTTTTACAGAGTATGATGCTTTTGGATCATAAGTATAACAATTATGAATACGCTTCAATTTCCGCTGATGAAGTCATGAGATACAGTGCTGCCATCAAAGGCAATTATTCCGAAGGACAAAAAGACCTACTCCTTGAAATCATTGATTATCTGGACGATGCTTTTGACGAAAAAGAAAAGCTCCTGAAAAAAATCAATGTTCCGATGGTAGTACTTATGGCTGATGTTGCTATAAGGGAAGAAATTGAACCAAAGGAATTTCACGATTGGTTCCTCTACTTCTTTGTAAGCAATAAGGAATACAGCCAGTACTGCTCTAGCGGCTCTATCAAAAAAGAAAAGGTTTTAGGAAGGCTTACCACTATGGAAGCACATTTCACTAAGCACTTTAAGCTGGATGCTCCTGCCGAGGCAGAAGAATCTTCTGAAAGTGAGGAAGAAACACCTGAGACTGATTCCACCGACACCGCTGATCTGGAAGAAACTGACACGACTTCAAACGAGAAAGAAAATGCTGAAACTATTGATACAGAAACCTCTAATGCAGAGAGCGAAACTGAAGAAAACGTCGGACAGAATGAGGATGATTCTTTTATGAATCCTCCTGCGGACGCCGCTTCCGAAGATGTTCCTACCAATGAGGACTGCTATCTTGTAGAACAGGGCGCATAATTTGCACTAAAAATCCAACGAGTTGTTTAGGGGTATTATCACTTTGATGATACCCCTTTTATTCTAAAAAAGGAGATAATCATTATGAAGCATAAAGTATTTAAGGCATCACAAAACGCATATATAGAGGTGCTTGAAACAGAAACTGAAGAAGAAGCCAGGGAATTTTGCGAATCTCATAATTGGGAATTAAAAGATGAAAATGAATTTGTCTGGGATCTGTATTATGAGAAAGCATAACCCTTAGCAAATAATTTCAAGAAAGAAAAGAGATATAACTACTATGGATATAAGATTATCAGGAACTCAAAAAGAAATAGACAAGATTGTTGCAGATTTTGAAAATTACTATGACGTTGTAAGCGTAAGCACTCCTTACGCCAATACACGCAAACAGGTAAAGTCAAAAGAAGTCAGGGTTTATGTAAAAATGAATATGACCTACATTGACGAAAATGGATCTGTACAAAAAATATAAGAAAGGAACGAGGAAAAATGATGGATTTAAAAAATACAGAGGTAAAAGAAATAGCAAGATACTTTTCATATGAAGTAAATAACTTTTTATTCAAACCTGAAAAGATTGCAACAGAGCAGAAAGATTCCGCTGATATGAAAGACTTAGACCTGTGCTGGATTAAGATTCTGGCAGATAGGAATTATAGGACTGACCTTAGAAATGAACAGTCGGCAATAACTGGCAGATTACTGGCTACAGTTCCTTTTATCAAAAAGAGGCTTGAATCTGTAGATAACAGCAAAATGGCAGAGGTTGCCGAAATTATGTCCTGCGACCACAGAACCTTACAGCAAACCTTTTCCAGCCTTATCTTCTATCATCTTCAGCTTACCTGCAACAAAAAGGAGGCTGCTGAATTGGCGGAGACACTTGGCGATAGGTTTTATATGTTGCCGCTTATCTGATATTTGTGAAAGGGGAATATATGAGACTTACAAGCTATAATGTGAAAATTAACAGAAAAACTAAGCGCAGTGAACTTATAAGAGAAAAAGCTGTAAATTACTCTGCTTGTAAAAAAATGCATAGTCCTGAGCTTATTGTAGAAGCATTAAACAGCCTGTTAGACTTGCAGGACATGGCAGAAGAATATATGTATCTTCTCACCCTGAATACCAAAGGTGATATAACAGGGATATTTGAAATATCTCATGGTACTGCATCGAAATGCTTAGTTTCTCCACGAGAAATTTTCAGCAGAGCTTTGATGATTGGTGCTACTGGCATCATTCTTGTACACAATCACCCATCAGGCTATCCTGAACCATCTCGTGAAGATTTATCTATCACAAAAGGCATAAAGCAGGCGGGAGAACTGATAGGAATAGAATTATTAGACCATATCATTATTGGTGAAAATAATTTTATCAGTCTACGCAAAGAAGAAATCTTAACAAATTTATAAGGAGAATAAAATTATGTGCAGATTATATGATTTAGTAGAACTTTTAGAAAATAATGCAGAGTGTGTAGTATTGAAAGTTAAAGATAACTCACGCATGCAACTTATTTGTTTAGGATGTTTTGATGGAAATGAAACAATGTTTCGATTAACCAAAGGTTCCAATCATACCTGTACTGTATTTCATACTAACGGACACACCTGTTCATGGGAATGGGGTATTTCAGGATACACTTTGGTATCTGATTCATTAAAAAAATGCGGAATAATGATAGAACAATGTATTACCAACGATTTTGGAATATGCATAGAAAAAAGATAAACAGCGCTAAATAAGGAGAATAAAAATATGGGCATTGAATTTGAAGTTTTGGAACAAGTGAATAAATATTTCAGAGAGCATCTTCCTAAATATACTGTTTTGAAAGTAAGAAGAAAATCGTATCATCCAGACGATTCCTATCTTTATATGGTATCGGCAAAAAAAGACGATGGTACATATGCAGTCTGGACTTGTTGGAATGAAAGCACAAAGAGCCTTAATCATGGGCATTACAATTTGACCAGTGAAGAAGATTGCAAAAAGTTAATGGATGAATTTTACTATAGCGAAGATTCAAACTGATGTATACAAAAGTGGGATAGAGCTTAGTTCTCTATCTCTATCCCACTCTCTAATGCAAAAATCTTTGTCTCAAGTTTCATATATTGTGTATGTAACTTATAGTTTTCTTTCATAAGCTCGTCCATCACAGGCTCCATGCCCTGAAGCGATGGCATATCTGCAAGAAAACGAAACTTCTCCCTTCTCTTTTTTGCTTCTTTTTCCGATTCGCCCTTATAGCTGTATAGGTTATGCTGGCAATATTGTTTGTAATACTCAATCAGCGACCTAATCTCTGGATCATGGTAGAGCGTTTGTCTGGTTATGCCAGTCCCTGCAGAAACATTGGAAATATCTATTGGATAATTATGCTCTAATGCTTCACAAATATATCTTCTTACCCTGTAATTAAGTCCTGCTGGGTTTTCCCTGCTTATATCTACTAGCTTCACTGAGTATGGCGGCTTTTTAACTTTCATCGAAAAACACCCCTTTAAATGCTTAATGTAATCTACACATATATTGTGTGTATGCTGTATGTATCATACCATAAAAAGTGTTTAAGGGCAATAAAACCTTTCACGATTCCAGCGTCATACTACAGATTTATGAAAATAAAATCTTCTGTTACGATTTTTGTATAAAGATTAGCGCTATTCTTTTGCACCTTGAAAATTTAAGAAAGGAGGAACCAGCATGGAAGTCAAAAGTGTAAAAAAAGCTGTCGGCACTATCTATTTTCTAGTTGACGATAACAATAGACCTATAATGCCCGTCTATCGCTTTATGCTACATATGCTTAGTAATGGCTTTAGCAGTAATACAAGCAAAACATATGCACAGCATTTAAAGCTCTATTATGAATGGCTTTCCCTTGTAGGACTTGATTATCACACAGCGGTTGGTGTCGGACAAAATAAAAAATCAGTGGTTTTGTCAAACCTATCAACATTTAAGTTCTGGCTCAAATATCCAAACTATGATGAAAAACTTACTCCCATTAACGGATATGTAGCCAAAAGACAAGCTATCACTGTAAACCAGATCATGAATGCTGTCCTGTCCTTCTACGATTTTTTAGAGTTCGATGAAGGAATAGATACGCTACATCTTTACAAAGAAACACGAAGCAATTCTCAATTTGGCTCTTTCCTATCAGAAATGATTTTGAAGAAGGAAAAGAAACTTACCTCTATTTTGAAGGAGAAAGTTCCCAAAAAGAGAATTGAATATGTCACCAGAAGTCAATATGAGCTTCTCTACGAAAAAGCAACAAATCAGCGCAACAGGATAATTATTGGATTAATGTTTGAAGGAGGTCTTAGGGTTTCCGAGGTGATCGGACTCCATATCGCAGACCTTAGAGATATTGGGAACAACAAAATCTATATCACAAAAAGGAACGATCCGAATAATCCTGATTCCGCTGTGAAATATGATTCAGAAGGCACTGTATTTGTATCGGATACCCTTGCCAGAGAAATTAATAACTACCTGATTGAAACTTTATCAGATATTGATACAGATTATGTCATCATCAATCTGTACTCAGATACGAATAAATATAAACCTATGAGGCGTGACACGATTGAAGATATGGTTTCTAAACTTGGCAAAAAAGTAGGTATCGAAGGACTTCACCCTCATATGCTCAGGCATGGCTTGGCGGTAGATATGCTCCAGAAAGGCTCTGATATGGTGGAAATCAAAGACACCCTACGACACAAAAATGTCAATACCACGGCTTCTATCTATGCAAAAGCAGATACACCCACAAGACAAGCTGCTATGAAAACATATTACGATAAAGCAAACAAAGAATTTCACCCTGATGGTATGAGTACCGATGAATTCGTAAACTTTTTATTACAAGATATGGAGGATTAACACTATGGCGAAGATTATAGAATTGAAAGGAAAACCCAGCAAGCTACATAACACAAATACAGCCAAAAGCAGTATAGCTTGTACAACAACACTGGAAAGTAATGTAATGAAATTACTAAGCAATGATATTGTTGAATTGAAATCTATTCCCTTTGAAGATGTAAGCAAACGTTTTTATAAAGTAGTGATTGATTTTACTTCAATTAAAAATGATACCTCAAGACAACAATTTAGAGATTTACTTTTTTCCATCTTCTGTCGTGAAGTCCCTTACAAAAGGGCTTCTGACAGAATCTATTATGTTTTAAGGCTGGCAAAATTTATGTCAGACCTAAGTGGTATTACAGAGATTCCTGATAAGGAACTAAAGAAGCTTTTTGGCAGGTATTGTGACGAAAACCATTATTACAAAGATTGTAAGAAAATCATTATCGCTTGTAAAAATGCCTTACTTGAAATTTACGATACAAGAAAAGGTTTTGACAGAGATACTTGGGATAAAAGTGTATTCCAGTTGCCTGATGAACGTATCAATAAATCTTCAGGCAAATATACATTCTATTTCAGACAGATTGAAAATGTGGAGAATAGGGAATATGCAAAACTATATATTAAGTATCTGCTCGGCAATACAGAGCAAGCTCTCTCAACAGCAATAAACTATTTTTCGCATATCTGTAGATTTTGCGATTTTATATATCCACAAAGCATACTGGATGTTACAGATAAAGATTTCAGAAAATACTTGGATTTTAAAAAGGATTTGTCCGATGATGCCTACAATCATAATATTTCTCGTATATATGGCATGTATGAGTACCTTGCAGTAAAGGGAATTATGAAAAATCCTATTCCTGTAAATTTAGGAATGTGCAGAAAAAATGAACGTAAAGCCTGTGATGAAATTGTATCAGAACATGTAATATTACAGATTTTCAATCATTTACACAAAGCTCCATTTAATTATTTGCTTATGTATTTGATTAATTACTGTACAGGTATGAGGATCTCTGATGTATGCCAACTTAGAACAGACTGCCTATATGAAGATGGCAAGGATGGTTATTATGTTAGACCTTATAACTGCCAGAAGATGCAAAAAGCAATTATGAATTTGATTCCTAAAGCGTTGTTTGAACTGATCCAAGAGCAAATTAAAATTATAAATGCTCTTGATTACGAGGAAGAATATCTCTTTCCATCCGAAGAAAAAAAGAATTACCCATATAATGCGCTTACTTTCAGAAATAACTTCAAAAGATTATGCAACGAGTGGGGCGTTAAAAATGAAGATGGCACACTTTACAATTACACGACACACAGTTATAGGCGCACAATTTCTACCGACTTGTATCAAAATTATAATGTGCCTATCATCACAATACAAAAAGCTGTCCTTTGGCACAAGGAAATACAAATGACTCTTTCCTATGTAAAACGTCCAGAAGAGTTTAGAAAAATGAAAGCTGATAAATATTTTTCAAAAACTGGTGAAGCTGAATTATCTGAATGGCTGAAAGAAAATCTACAAAATAACATATTGCCAAATGGTGTATGTGGACTAGCTCCGAAACTTGGTACTTGTCCTGCTGTAGATGCTTGTCTTTCATGTCCACACTTTATGACATCAAGAAAATTCCTGCAAATTCACAAGGATCAGCTTGCAACAGTTAAATCTAGGCTAGTGATATATGAAGCAAACGGCTGGACACCAAACATTGAAACAGCTAAAAGACAAATTGAGGAACTTGAAAACATCATTCAAATACTAGAAGAAAAGGAGGGAGATAATGCCAACGAAACAATTAAAGTTAATACCAGCACTACCAACCTTTGATATTCCAGATAAATACAAAGACGATGAATGGAAAGTCAAAGAGTGGGATATTTATAAAAATGCTCCTGCAAAAAGAAAATCTGACTGGAATGCTCGCTCAAATACCACAGATAATATTTTTAAATTCACTCTCTGCAAAAACCCATTTATTGTAGAGGAGTTCAAATATTTCATGTATTACATAATCGAAATTAAGCAAATCAGAATCAATACATTTGCCGAATACTATGATCGCTACAAAATTCTTGCTGAATATGTCAATACATATATGGTCAATAGTGAGAGTATCCTTGAGCTGGAGGACTTATCTATATTTGAGTTTTTCCTGTCAACACATAAGAAGAATAAAACAACCATTGAAAATGGCACTCAGTTTGTTGGTCAGGAATTTAAGAGAGCAAGCAGAAAGAGTAGATTTACCACATTCATTACTTATGCTCAATCTATAATAAGGCAATATTATGAAAAGGATATTCCAGAAACAGAAAAACTAATCTGGCATCCTAAGAAATTGTCTTTCTGCAAAGGCTTAGATTCTGATAAGGTTTTGGATTTTAGAGAGATAAAAAATCCCGCTACTCTAAAAAATGTACAGGCTTTTTGTTTATTCAAACTACGTGATATTACCTTTGGTGCTGTATATGCTTATTTATTTGATATAAAACTATTTATTCGTTGGCTGGATGAAAACAATCCACTTAAAAGTTTAGCTGATCTAACCAGAGATGTCGTAGAAGAATACTTTACTTGGATAAGGACTGCAAGCGGATATAATTCTCACAAGGCGAATGTTGCCATACTCAATCTAAAAGTATTTTTCGATTGGGGGCAGCTACTTGAAAGAGATAACATGCCACAGCAACAGCTATTTTTGAGTAATGATTATGTTTTAAAAACCAAAAAAGAAAGCAAATATCTTACAGATAAAGAGATAAAAGGATTACTTAATGTCCTTCCACAAATGCCAAAACTCTATGGTCGAATGGTTTACTGCTTATTATTTCTTGGTATGCGTTTTTGTGAGCTTGCAAAGTTAGATGTTAATGCTATTAAACAGAATGACGATGGCACATACTATCTTGATTTATGGCAGTACAAAACGCAAGCGGTTAATGAGAAGCCAATATTTGAAACTACAATAAAGATTATGCTTGCAGAGATTGAGCGAAATAAAAAGCAATTTGGAGAAGAAAATGTGAAATATGTTTTTGTTACGGATAAAAATACACCTGTCAATATTGGGACAATAAATGAGAACATCAATAAGGTACTTGTTAAAAACAATGTTTTAGGCAGGGATGGAAAGATACTCCACGTTACCACTCATAGATTTAGAGCTACTGTTGCTACGAATCTCATCAGCGAAGGCACAAGTGTTGATATTGCTGCACAATTATTAGGGCAGACAACTCTCAGTTCACTAAGTCACTATGCCACTGTTACAAACGAAGTTGTTAAAGAGCAATTAAGACCACGATTAGAAAAAGATGAAATGCTTATTCGTAACATTGGAAAAGGAAAAGATATGGCAGAAATAATTCCTGAAAAATCTGTTGCTCTTTGTAATGGATATTGTGGTAAAAATCCACTAACCACTCCATGTGCAAAAGCAAATGCATGTTTCAACTGCTCAATGTTCATTCCAAGTATTCAATTTCTCAATGCTTATCATATACAGTTATTGGAGATTGAAGCAACTATTAAGATAGCCAAGGCTAATGATTATACTATGATGCTTAAAAAGGCTTTAAGGGAAAAAGAAGCTCTGGAAAAGATTATTTCAAAATTAGAGAAAGGGGATAAGAAAAATGACAGCTAAAGAGAAAAAAATGGCTGGCGTTAAAAAGCATAATGAAGCCGTCAAACAGAAAAAAGCTGATGATGTGAAGAAAGCCATCAACAAACTAAGAAAAGAAGGAGAATTTACTCTTGCTGACCTTTGTAGGGAAGCAGGTGTAAGCAGAACTTACTTTTCTAAGCACCCAGATATGAAAGAATTGGCTGATAAATACATAACTCCTACTGGATACTGTAAAAATAGAAGCAAAGATTCAGCCGATACCTATATTCAAATTCTCAAAAGAGAAAATAGAGATTTAAAAAAGGCTCTGGATAAAATAAAAAATGATATTGTTTCTGAAAATAAATACAAAGAAAAATATGAAGAGGCTTTAGAAGAAATTAAAAAGCTGAAATCACAATTAGAAGAAGCATATAATCTTAATTTACCAGACCATTTATAATGGCTCTAACTTCACCGCAAAAAGGCAAGTGACTCAGGTTGCTTGTCTTTTGCATTTAAAAAGCCTTTAAACAGAGACTTTCCTACAGAAATTATATAAACCCTGTAATAAAGACCGAAAATAAAGGATTATAGGGGCGGTTGCTCCATATATGCCGATAATCCTCGTCGGACGCATACGCAGAGCCGACTTGATCAGATCCCGGATAGTAACCTCTCCGGTTCCTTCCGCATTGGCATTTCTCGCTTCCAGACTTACCAGGTTTGCTACACCCAGAATCTTAAGCTCTGCATTGTCTTCGATCGTTATGATTCTCTCATCCTTTGGAATATACTGCGAAAGCGCATTTAAGAATGTGGTCTTCCCCGATCCGGTGCCACCGCTGATAAATATATTATAACCCGCTGCCACATACATTGCCAGGACTTCTGCAACTTCTCTGTTAATCGAATTCCACGCAATAAGCTGCTTCATCGTGACAGCATCTTTCGGAAATTTTCGGATGGTAACTACTGGTCCGTTGAGCGCCACCGGCGCCAGAATGACATTAACCCTCGAGCCGTCCGCCAGCCTGGCATCTACAATGGGCGACGCTTCATTCACCAGACGGTTGGAACCTGCTACGATCTGCTGAATGACATCCTCCAGTTTTTCTTTTGACAGAAATCTTTTTTCGGATTGGTACAGCCTGCCATCCTTTTCATAAAAAATATTGTGCGTACCGTTGATCATGATCTCTGTGATCTCTTCATCCTCTAAAAATTCCTGAAGCAGGTCTAATTTGCGGAACGCATTAAACAGCTCCTTCCCGAGCACTGTCCGTTTGCTTAAAGAAATGTACTCCCTCTCCCCGGCATCTTTTAACACCTGGTGGATAATCTTCGTTAACTCCTCATCTTCTACTTCCCTCGTCAAATCCAGCTCCTCAAGGATTCTTGCATGGAGCTGTTCAGCTTCTATCATGCATTTCCCCCTTTTCGGATAATCTTTTTCAGCACATCTTCCTCTCCCAGAAGGCTCATCTCCTGTTCAAACTGCATAATCTTTGCCTGAGAATACTCATCCTCCAAGACCGGCATATGGATCTCTGTACAGCACTTAAGTACCCGGTAAAGCTCCGGTATCCCATCATCAATATCTACAACCAGCGTCTCATAGATGCTCTGCTCTAAGATTTTGCCCAGAAGACTTACCCACTCCGAGCCGCGGACTTCCTTCATATCCTCCGAGACAGGCATAGGATGTATGTAATCGAGATTTCCTCTGTGGCAGACCAGGGTCGTAAGCATCAGCCCAAGGTTTCCCTTTTCCTGCCTGGCGTAATAAAGGACATCTGCCAGATTCTGGCTGCTTTTCCCAAAATGTCCGCCGTCTCCCGAAAAAAACTCCAGATTCAGGTATAATACATTCTCTGATTCTGCCAGTTCCTCCCCGAGCTTTAACGCATATGCTGTCTTGCCGATCCGGTGAACAGGCGAAAATACTCCGATAATCTTTCTTTTCCTATTCCCGGATGCGCCATATATCATATCCCCCGCGTCAAACAATTCTGCACATTCCCGGATAATATCGCCAAATATTTTTTCTCCCGGCTGATATTTATACAACACCGGATAGCTAAACTCCTCCCGGGACATATTTCCTGTGCTTAATACAAATACTTTTTCTGCCTTTACCTCCTCCTGTACATCTGCCGCATATTCTGCTGCCACAAGCAAAATATCCGTGTGAATCTTCACCGCCAAAGCCGCCGCATGACTGATACTGCTACACACATGTACCTGCAGTATCAGTTCCTTCTTCCTCATAAAGAACATGGCAAGAGCTTTAGCGTACTCCTCCTCAACATCACATACTACAAGATTCTTACTTTTCACATACTATCACTCCTGTTCCTCTTTCTTCACAACTTTGCTTTCTGTGAATTTTCGCCGATATTGGCTTGAATTCTCCGAATTACTTGAAACTATCAATTAGATAAACAATCAGATACAAGTCTTCGACTCGACTTGTGAAACCGATTATAGCTTCTCCATCCTCATCTGTCTACTGTTTTTTTCAAAAAGAATTATCTTTGTGAATACTTACCAAATTTCACGCCGTAATTTCTCTAATAATTTTGTGAAATATTTTTCCGCTATCAAAAAAACTACAAAAATTTTTTACATTTCCTGCTTGAAAATATCTGTGTATACGCTATGATTGATATAAAATATTTTCCCGAAAGGATACCCCATGAAATTAAATTATCTTTCTATAAATCATTTATCCGAAAAAAAATTGTCTCTTCCGGAGCCAGACACCATGGATATCTGTATTTTTTCTCTTGCTGATTTTCCTTCTATAGCAGATAGCAAGCATATCCTTTCCGCTAAGGAACAAGAAAAATCCTCCTCTCTCCGGCAGGAGACGGATCGGATATGCTTTACTGCCAGCCGGATCCTTTTGCGAAGGCTGCTGGGCCTGTATCTTGATTTTCCGGCAGAGTGCCTTTTATTCAAGACAGGTCCGCACGGGAAGCCCGGTCTTTTTTTTGAGGAGAATAAGGATGCCCTGCCGAAGATACGCTTTAACCTGTCCCATTCCGGCGGATATATCGCCCTTGCATTTTCTGCGTTTTTTCCGGTAGGGATCGATATTGAGAATATCCGCGAGAATGCCCGTATAGAACCCTTAGTCCGCCGCTTTTTCCACCCGGATGAATATAAAGCGTTTCTAAAGCTTGACCCTTCAGCGCGCCAGGACTTTTTCTTCCGCAGATGGACAGTGCGTGAAGCATTTTTAAAAGGTATAGGAACAGGGCTTACGATGTCTCCGGATTCCTTCTGTGTAGAGGAAATTTCCGGCTCTTCTCCTTTATTTCACATAGAAAAAGGCCAGGAAGATTACTCCTCCTGGCAGATCATGCCTGTTCCTGCTGCCGACGGCTATTACTGCAGCGCCGCGTATCAGTTACCCGGACGGTAACAGCCCGGCAGTCATACCCAATGTATCAGCCACCAGTATAAAAGGCAATCCCGTACAGTAGCGCTACCCCTGGTGTGCCGAAAATGCCGCTTGTGGCAAAAGTCACGGGGTTCAGCCCCACCTGCATGGATATCCCTCTTGATGCAAGAAACTGATTAATAAAAAATATAAACGCCATCCCCACGACCGCGCGGATGAAAAATTGAACGACAAAAGAGGTTTTCTGCTCCAATCCCAAGCTCCCCCGTTCTCATCTTTGTTCATATATATTCACCCGGCAGGCATATTATGACAGCATGTTTACAGATTGATCCTTATCTCCCGCTTCGTCTCATGGTACTCGTGATAATTCACACCTGCAGCATCAAACATCCGCATGGATGCCTTCACCGAGGCTGTATCCTCGTACTTATTGGAACCGTAGATGACCTCCTTGATCCCGCTCTGGATGATCGCCTTGGCACACTCATTGCAGGGAAAAAGCGACACGTAAAGCTTTGCGCCCTCAAGGCTCCCGCCCCGGTAATTCAAGATCGCATTCAGCTCGCTGTGCACCGTGTAAAAATATTTCGTCTCCAGAGGATCCTCTCCCTCCCTCGTCCACGGAAAATTATCATCCGAACAGCCCGTAGGAAGGCCGTTATACCCCATCGAGAGGATCTTGTTGTCCTGGCTTACGATACAGCATCCCACCTGCGTATTCGGATCCTTTGAACGCATTCCCGAAAGAAGCGCAACTCCCATAAAATACTCGTCCCAACTGATATAATCCGTTCTTTTGTCCCCCATAAGGCATCCTCCTTAACCACTCTTTTAACTGTTTTGGCAGTTTTTTGCTATTTTGTCCCAAAAATGCGGTCACCCGCGTCGCCCAGCCCCGGCACGATATACTTATGCTCATTCAGACGCTCATCCAGCGCGCCGATATACAAATCTACATCCGGATGCTCCTTCTGCATATATTCTACCCCTTCCGGCGCTGCGATAATGCACATGAACCGTATATTTTTCACGCCCTTATCCTTGAGAAGCTGGATTGCCGCCACGCTGGAGCCGCCCGTAGCGAGCATCGGGTCGACGACAAAGACTTCTCTCTCGTCACAGTCCGCCGGCAGCTTGCAGTAATATTCCACCGGCTTAAACGTCTCCGGGTCACGGTAAAGACCGATATGCCCCACTTTGGCTGCGGGAATGATACTGAGCATCCCGTCTACCATCCCGAGGCCCGCCCTGAGTATCGGTACCACCGCCAGTTTTTTACCGCTAAGTTCCTTTCCCGTCATCTCGCAGATCGGCGTATTTATCCGCACATCCCTAAGTTTCAGATCCCTGGTCGCCTCATAACACATCAGCGCCGCAATCTCTCCCACAATTGTCCGGAATTCCTTCGAGCCAAGCTCTTTCCTGCGGATGCAGGTAATCTTGTGCTGGATCAACGGATGTTCCATAACCTGTACTTTACCCATAGTCTCACCTTTTCCTCTCTCCTGTACCTGTATCACATGGTGTCCTGCCGCCTTCAGCAACCGATTCATCACCGCATCCCCAATCCCGTTCCCGGAAAATGCTTCGCTGAAGATAACGTCCACATCCTCATCGTCAAACTCCCGCAGGACTGCATAGAGGCGGTTCGCTACCGTCGCCTCATCCTGCCTGGTCCCGATACATTTGACCACTCCGCAGCGGTAACCTCCTAAAGTCTCCGCGGTACCGATGATGCCGACCCTGCTGCCTCCCTTTATCCTTTCGGCCGCCATCCGGTTGATCTGGCCTGCTACTGCATCCTCGTCCCCCTCCACGACGTAAAGCCTCGCTTTCGGCGCGTAATGACGGTATTTCATCCCCGGGGCTTTCGGCGCCTTTTCGCTGTCCGCACAGATCAGAGCTTTATCCACCGCCACTTCACCGAGAAGCTCTTCGAGCATTTCCTTTGTTACCGCTCCCGGCCTTAAGATCATGGGCGGTGTCACCGACAAATCAAGAATCGTGGATTCCACGCCGATTTCCACCGGACCGCCGTCCACGATCATATCAATCCTGCCCTTAAGATCCTCTGCCACATGCTCTGCTTTCGTGGGACTTGGACGCCCCGACGTATTGGCACTTGGCGCCGCGATATACCCGCCGCCCGCATCAATGACCGCGCAGGCAATATCGTGGGAAGGCATCCTTACCGCTACCGTATCAAGCCCCCCTGTCGTACCGTAGGGCACGATGCTGCTCTTTTGAAAAATCATGGTAAGCGGCCCCGGCCAGTAGCGTTCGGCCACAACCCTCGCTGCCTTTGGAATATCCGACACTATCCGTTCAAGGGCTTCCATATTCGTAATATGCACGATGAGCGGATTATCCGACGGTCTTCCCTTCGCGGCATATATTTTTTTTGCCGCCTCTTCGTTAAGCGCGTCTGCCCCCAGGCCGTACACCGTCTCCGTGGGAAATGCCACAAGCCCGCCGCGCTTTAAGATCTCACCGGCCGTTTTGATCACTTCACTATTCAATTGTTGATTATCTATTTTGCTTATTATTGTCTCCATGTAGTTTATTATACTACACTCTTAAAACTCCTACAAGTTAAGAAGCTCCCGATTTTTTCTCCCGTTTCCCGCCAAAGCTTTCTTTATGGATAATCTCCAGTATGCCTTTGCAGATTGACTCTGCCACTTTATCCTGATACGCTTCATTGCACAAATTCGCCGCATCCTCAGGGTTGGAAAGGAACCCGCACTCGACAATGATCGTCGGCACCTCCGTGCGCTTTAACAGATAATAGGTATTATTGGCCTTTGCCTGTCTTGCATTATCTGCATCGACAGCCAGCAGTGCATTCTGCATAACCTTCGCCGCTGCCTCTCCCTCTGGGGAACCGGAATAATAAAATACCTGTGCGCCGTGGACTACCGCATCCTGATAGCTGTTCTGGTGGATACTCACCGCAAGCTGCGGCGCTTCGTCATTGATAATCCTCACCCGCTCCTTCATATCCGCCGCTTTAGTCCCGGTGCTCCCCTCCCCGGCCAGCATCGCATCCTCCGTTCTTGTCATGATAACCTTGACTTTTTTCTTTTTCAACAACTGCTCTACCTTTTTTGCGACTGTAAGATTAATCTCCTTTTCAACCACATCCCCGACACCAACCTTTCCCGGATCACCGCCCCCGTGTCCTGCATCAAGGACTACCGTATTTTTCCTCACGGTTATCTTCGGGGAGGACACCTGCTCCTCCAGGTTTTTGTTTATGACAGCAAGACCGGCAACCAGAAAAATCAGAACCACCAGTTCAATTTTTTTCTTCAATATAAAATACCTCCTGACAGCCTATATTAATTCAATATATGACTGCCGGAGGCATTTTATATTTTATTTAGTTTACATATTGCTGAATGAGCGGCCAGACGTCAGAAGTCTCCTGACCCAACGCCCACGCGGCACTTCCCGCAAGACCGTATTCCTTCATAAGCTTTAACTTCGGCTCCAGTGATTTCACATCCTCAAGCCAGATCTTATACGTCGTCTCTCCGTCTGTCCAAGTTGCGAAATTCTGCTTTGTCTCTTCATCCCAGGTAATCTCTGCCCCGGCTTCCTCGACCTTCTCTTTCGCTTTGGACATGCCGTACGCTTCACTCTTTACGGATGTGGCGTACTGCTCCGCTTCCGTCCCTTTATCCTTCGCAATCTGCTCCTGGGTCTTCGGCTTCTCACTCCACAGACGCGTGAAGAACGGGATACCGTTGATCACCTTCTCAGCCGGCACTTCTTTTAACGTCTCCTCAATTCCTTCCTGGACAAAGTTATAAGAAGATACCGAACCGGCCTCCGGCGAACCGCCGTAATGTTCATCATATCCCATGATGATGACATAGTCGGCAAATACACCCTGCTCCTTGCGGTTATACTGCATATTATAATTCTTCGGAACATAATTATCCACGGACAATACCAACGCACTCTGCCGGCACTTCACCGACAGCTCCCGGATAAACTGGATATAATGCTCTCCGCACTCCTCCGAAACCTTTTCAAAATCAACATTGATACCCGCGATATTCGTCTGCAATGCATCGGAGATCAACTGGTTAATAAGCTTTTCTCGCTTCGAGGTGGAGCTTAACAGCTCATAAGTTTCACTCTGTGAATTAATTCCTCCGTCAAAATCTCTCACCGTAGCCCATACATCAACCTTGAGCTGGCGTGCCTTCTGCACATAATCTGAGGAGGAAAGAGATTCAAGGTCTCCGTCCGTATTTTTCACATGATACCAGGTCGGCGCAATCGTCGTAAGGCCTTTCGTACTTGCTATCTTGTCAAGTACATTATTATTCGCCTCCCGGTTCGTCACATTATGCCATACCAGATTGATGGTATAATCGTGTGAGATGCTTGTATACTTCGGCTCTTCAAAATCTCTGGTAATCTTTTTCTTCTCGGTATCCTTGAGCGCACTGCTCTTGACATAACCGATAAATCCGTCCTTTGTACGGACCTTTTTCCAGTTCTTCTCTTCCTCGAGAACGACAACTTCATCCTTCTTGCTGACTTCTGACAGGACAGGGCTTTTCACTCCGCCCCGGTAACGTACCTGCGTATTCTTTTTCACCTGCGCAACCGGAGTCTCCCCCCAGTCGCTGACAATCATTACACGGCTTGGCTTATCATATACTGCATAATCAATATTCGTATATTGCTGGATAAAGTCAAGGGCAATATACGCTGTGCTTCCTTCAGTTTTTAAAATGACATAATCTTCACTGTTCTTATCATTGGACACCATATAATCCTTGCTGCCGACTTCGACAGACACGATATCTTTAGGCAGTGTATAAAGAAGGATATTCTCATTCGGATCCCAGTAAAACCGGTTGCTGATATGGTCTCTCACCGTCTCGTACTGGATATAAGCCTTCCCTTCAGAAATCATCCCATGGGGTTCTGTAATCTCATTGTTGATCGTAATAGCAAGCTGTCCTTCCTCTTCTATTCCATAATATTCTTTCAAGTCCGCTTTTTCTTTGGACGGGCTGTATTTCTTCCATAAAAATGCACCCACCACTGCAGCTATCAGCAATATAACAAAAAGACTCATCTTTATTATGAGATTTATCTTTCTTCTTCTCCGACTCTGTCTCCGTCTCGACGGCCTGCCCGCACCTTGAGGACGGCGCTGTCTGCTTCTGGCTGAAGCCTCGCCGCCTTCCGGTCTTCTGCGTCTTACCGGCGCGCTCGTCTCGTCCGGCCTCCGGCGTCTTACCGGTGCGCCTGCCTCCTCAGCAGTCCTGCGTCTTACACTCTGGCCGCCTGATATTCTCCGTTCAGCAGGCTGATCACCCGATATCCTTCGCTCGACAGACTGCTCACCTGATATTCTTCTTCTAACTGTCCTTTGTCCAGGCATAGTTCTTTTAACCGCCGGTCGATCCCCTGAAATACCAATATTTTCAGAAAGATTTCTCGTCGGCTGATTCGAATCTGTGCGGCCTTTCTTTTCATTTTCTTCCATGCTGCACCTCCTACTCGAACCTATTATAACAATAATTATCAATTACGTCATTATTTATTTCGACATTTTTCTTAATATTTGAGGGGTATCTACGTTTATTCTAATCTATCTATATCCGTAAAACACAGCTCCTTAATATCTCCCTTGTCATTCATCACATAATCCCGCATAAAATTCGAATCTTCCCGCAGAATACATGCCTGGACTACCTGCATCGGGCTAGCCGCAAGGCCATTCAGCGTAATATCCACCCCTTTCTTCTCATACCCGTTCAGCTCTGTAAAGAGACTCTTCACATCTTTTTTCTCGTACCCACTCATTTTTTTCCTCCTCCTCAATGCATTGCAATGATAACCACATCCATTTCTACATATATTAAAACCAGAAGAAAATCGCTGTGATACATTTTCTTACGATAAAAATGCCTAAAAGATAGCCTGCATTGTTTATGTTTTGTTATTTTCTTATCATCGTTATTTGCAACTGTTATCTCTGTGATACTTGTGTCGAAATGACATCTTTGATTGTTTACTGATCTTCAAATTGATAGCGTATAAGATATTACATTGAGAAAAAGTAAATTCGTAAAATTCTCCCTCCTTTGTTCTAAGAACGTGGCTATCAGGGAAAACTATCTTTTAGTGTTTCCATTATATCCGAAAGGCCACCCAAGCGCAAGCTTTTTTTATTTTATATTTTATACTTATTTTATGAAACCTATTATTGAACATTATACATTCCCTATGATATACTAAATTAGAAGGAAGTGATAATATTATGAAGATTGAGAAAATCAACGATAATCAGATACGCTGTACTCTCACACGGACTGATTTAGCTGAACGCCAGCTCCAATTGAGCGAACTGGCGTATGGAACAGAAAAAGCAAGATCACTTTTCCATGATATGATGCAACAGGCAGCATACGAATTCGGCTTCGAGGCGGAAGATATCCCATTGATGATAGAAGCTATTCCTGCTTCCTCCGATTCGATTGTACTGATAATTACTAAAGTCGAAGACCCAGATGAACTTGATACCCGGTTTTCAAAATTTGCTCCTTCTCCGTCCGACGATTCCGGACAAAAGAAATATGAGTCCTTGGATAAGCTTGAAGGCGCTGAAACCCTGTTAAATCTTCTGGGAAAAGTGAAAGAAAAGATGGAAGCTGTGAAACAGGCTGCCACTTCTTCTAATGAGCAGCCCGAAAAAGAAGAGAATACTGTTACTCTCCGTCTGTTCTCATTCGCAGCTATGGAGCATGTCCTTCAGGCAGCAAAGCTGCTTGGCAATATGTATCATGGCTCCAACACTCTTTATAAAGATACTGCGGAAAATGTATACATTCTTGCGATCATGCAGAGTGACCACTCGGTCAATGACTTTAACCGCATCTGTAACATGCTTACAGAATTCGGTACATTGGAGAAGTCTTCCGGTGCATCTTTAGCATTCCTCGAGGAGCACTGCGAAGCTCTGCTTTCTAACGATGCCATTCAGCAGTTATCTGCAATTTAAGACCTGATTGAAAAATGCTTCGGAAACTTGTGTCCGAAGCATTTTTTGTATGCCTTATTCTCCTAACGCAGCGCCGATAGTCGCATTGAGCTTCGCAACCAGCAGATCCGGATCCACGCCATGTCCCATCGCGCCCTGCTCGATAGATTCCATCTGGGAATGCGGGCAGCCAATACAGCCCATCCCTGCTTCCATAAGATCATCAACAATCTTTGGACACTTCTCATAATACGCCGTAAGCAGTTCGCCAAATGTCATATCTTTAGAAACATGTGCCATTTATGACACCTCCTTTGTCATTCAGTATTATTCATTATAGCTACTTTTATCCATTGTGTAAACATTTTCGTGCAATTTCTTCCCAATATTTGACTACTCAAAAGTCAATATTTTCCCGGATATTTTTCCTTAAAAACTTATTTTTATTATAACTCCACAAAACGTCCGTTCTTTTTTTGCCCCAAATAATCCACCATATTTCAGGCTTTTCATGTGGATAATGTGGATAATTTTTGGGAAACATCATTTTTTCCACCTTTTTTTATGGTTTTGGTGTGGATAAGTTGGATAAGTGCTTTTTTGTATTTCGAACATTTTTTTACAATTTTGTACAATTTGTACATTATGCAAGATTTACATCATTTACCCTTTCCACATGAAAAGAATCAGGACAGAGAATTCGCTTCCCTGTCCTGATCTTTTTCACCGTCCGGCTGTCACCGATCCGGCCTATAGTATTCTTCTTACTGTAATAATGTTCGCATAGGTGGCCGACAACACTCCGATGCCCTTTGAACTGTTGATCGCGTTGACAATCTGGCCGTCACCCATATAGATGCCCACATGGCCGTCATAGCAGATTACATCTCCCGGCACTGCCTCGCTGTAGCTTACGCCCTTTCCGGCTCCGCGCATCTGGCCGGAGGTTCTTGGCAGACTCACGCCGAAATGCTTATATACCGACTGCACAAACCCAGAGCAGTCTGCTCCGCTTGTCAGGCTTGTCCCGCCCCAGACATAAGGGTTTCCGATAAACTGGCAGGCATAGTCAACAACCGCCTGTCCCGAACCGCCTTTTTCCTTTGCCTCTTCTTCGGCTTTCTTTCGTTCCTCTTCTTCTTTCTTCCGTGCTTCCTCGGCTTCCTTTAAAAGTCTCGCTTCCTCTTCTTCTTTTGACTCTGCAAATTCAAATATCTGCTCCGGGTCTTCTAAAACCTCTTCTTTTTCAGGATTTTCTTTTTTTGTCTCTTTCTTCTCAATCTTTTTTTCTCGCTTTTTCTTTACAATCTTCTGTGCTTTTTCCTCTGCTTTTCTCCCTACTGTAATATATTTAGAATATACATAACCGGTAACGCTGCCTGACTGTACTTTCGTCCACTCGCCCACCGGTCCCATAATCCTGGCTGCATCATTGGGGTATAACTTTCCCACCCACTCACTTTCCGTTGTCGGTTCGCTTCTTATATAAAGAAACGTCTCCACATCGGCAAATGCCATATCTAAATACTCGCCCTTTTTCGTCGGCACCAGATACTCTTCAACCTCAATGTCCTTCCCCGAAGAATAACAGTCACTGAGCACCTCCTCAATTCCAATACTCGGCAGTGCATCGTCATACGTATCTGCCGCTTTCGCCGTCATAGGAAGCAACATGGCGGCTCCTGAAAAAGTAACTAAGAACAATCCCTTCTTAAGATTAGAATACATAAATAACCTCCTTTATGTTTTCTTATCTTTTGTAAATGTTACAGAATTGTTACATGCGTTACGCAATAATTATAACATGGCAAATTTAGCTGTCAAGCGTAAAAATCAATATTTTATCGACATATTTTTCCATTTTTTCCATAAACAACCTTATTTTTTGCTATAATTTGTTACAAATTGTTACATGCATAAATATTATGTTGACAAATATTCCCCATCCATGTATGCTAATTATAATAATTATTATTGTTATCATTTGAAAGGAGATTGCGTATGGCTACATTAAAATACAGCCGTCAGAGAGCATCTATCAAAGAATATCTCTTAAGCACAAAAGAACATCCGACTGCTGATACGGTATACCTTCACGTAAAAGAAGAGTTCCCCAACATCAGCCTCGGCACCGTATACCGTAATCTCAATCTGCTTTCCGATATGGGTGAGGCGCAGAAGATCCCGACCCCTAACGGGGGCGACCGTTTCGACGGCCGCACGGACTTCCACTATCACGTGATATGCGACTCTTGCGGCAATGTATCTGACCTGGAGCTTTCGCCCGCGCACATTGCAGAGATCAACCAGCTTGCCAACCGCCATTTTGACGGGCAGGTGGATTCCCATTCCATGATCTTCAACGGGCTATGCCCTCATTGTCTCGCCAAGAAAATAAAATAAATATAAATTTACAAATTGCTGATTGACAAGCTGTGATAACTGTGATAACTTAATATCAGTAACTATTACTGATATTGAATATAATTTTATAAAAGAAAAGGAGAAAGAAATCATGAAAAAATTTGTATGCAGTGTTTGTGGTTATGTTCACGAAGGAGATGCAGCACCGGAGAAGTGCCCGCAGTGCGGCGTTAGCGCTGACAAGTTCACCGAGCAGGCTGAAGGCTTAAGCTGGGCTGCAGAGCACGTTGTAGGCGTGGCTCAGGGTGTAAGCGAGGACATTATCGAGGATTTAAGAGCTAACTTCAACGGCGAGTGCTCAGAGGTTGGTATGTACCTTGCTATGGCAAGAGTTGCTCACAGAGAAGGCTATCCGGAGATTGGATTATACTGGGAGAAAGCTGCTTACGAAGAGGCAGAGCATGCTGCTAAATTCGCTGAGCTTTTAGGCGAAGTAGTGACAGACAGCACAAAGAAGAATCTCGAGATGAGAGTTGCTGCTGAGAATGGCGCGACAGCAGGTAAGTTCGATCTTGCTAAGAGAGCGAAGGCTGCAAACCTGGATGCTATCCATGATACAGTACACGAGATGGCAAGAGATGAGGCAAGACATGGCAAGGCTTTCGAGGGTCTGTTGAAGAGATACTTCGGCTAAGATATAAACCGCGTAAAATATGGCTTTTTAAGAGGAATGGGTGGACAAGCACTCATTTCTCTTTTTTGGTTGTTTACACCTTTTTTACACTCCTCATGTGTCATGATTGTGGCATGGAAAACAGCAAAAAACATATCATTGTATTTTTCTGGAAAAGGCTCCGCGGTTGACCTTGCCGCAAAACATAAAATTAGTACGGCAGATGTTTTGCTGCATTGGGTCTATATGGCAGAAGCACGTAGGAAAACAACCTTGGAAGAACGAAAAGAAATTGTTGGACACTGTATTTCTCATGATAGAGATTACAAAGAAACAGCTTCTTTGTATGATGCTTCGTACAGCCAGGTTTATTCTTGGGTAAAAAAATATGACACTGATGGTAAGACTGGCTTGCTTGATAGGCGCGGACATCATAAAACAGATGACGAAGTGGACGGGCTGGAACGACTGCGTCGGGAAAATGTATGGCTCAAACGTCAGCTTGAAGAAAGGGAGATGACAGTGGAACTGTTAAAAAAGCGAAAGCATTCGAAAGGATGTGAGGTTTGGGAAACAACGCTTCGAATCGAAATACATGGCGATTCAATATTTTACTGAAAAAACAATGGAACATCAACTGGATGTGCCGGCAGATGGAAATCTCACGTGCAGCTTATTACAAATGGCTGAACCGCTCAATTCCTAAACAGGAAGAGGAAAATTCAAAGCTGGCAGAACTGTTAAAAGAGTACGATGAACGGTTTTGCCACATCTTAGGTTACCGGCGGATGACAAACTGGATAAACCATTTCAACCATACGAACTACAGCAGGAACCGTATCTATAGGATTATGAAGAAACTGAGAATACATTCTGCTATCCGGAAAAAAAGAAAACGCACCGTCCTTCCCAGTCGGAAGCTGTTGCTGAAAATAAGCTCAAAAGAGAGTTCAATGCGGGAAAACCGAATGAAAAATGGGCTACAGATGTAACAGAATTTAAAATTCCATAAACTGGAAAGAAGTTATATCTTAGTGCTATATTGGACCTTTATGACCGTTATCCAGTAGCTTATGTGATAAGTCGGAGAAATAATAACAAGCTTGTATTTGATACTTATGACAAAGCAATCGAACAGAATCCGGAAGCCAGGCCACTCTTTCACAGCGACAGAGGTTATCAGTATACGAGCAGGGTATTTCCAAACAAAGCTCAAAAAACAAGGAATGGATCAGTCCATGTCACGTGTCGGACACTGTATTGCTAATGGACCCACAGAAGGCTTGTAGGGAATTATCAAGTCTGAAATGTACTGTATGTATAAGATAACAGATGAAGATTCCCTGCGTTCTGCCAGCCATGGATATATGAAATTTTATGCGGAGAAAAGACCACAGGACAGATTTCATTGCAAAACACCATCAGAAGTAAGGCGGGAGGCACTGACTTCAGAAACCGCTATTCCGTACCCGATTGCTGAAAACAAGCGACTAGAAGCCTATAAGGCCAAATGGTGTGCATAACATAAATATCCGCCATATCAGAACGCAGATATGGCGGATGCCCATAGTCATATTTTAGATATTTCATTTGTCTACTTGACAAGGGGCTAATCACAATCCCACGAGTTTATTGGCACTGTTCCTATCCATCATCTTTTCGGGGCGTTGTCACGCTTACCTATTTGTTTCAAATACTCATACTTATTGAACTACTAATGTTCAATAAGGTTTAACTTTTCGTAATGGACTAATTCATCCAACGGAATACGTTGTGTAGCATGGCGTTCTGGGTCAGCAGGGCTTCCGCCTGCATATCCTATTGCTAAAATATTGATTGGCTCAAGGGTGTCTGGAAGCCTAAATTCCTGTTTGATAACATCGGGCTTAAAATAGCATATCCATACAGAACCTAACCCCAACTCAGTTGCTTCCATCATCATGTGGTCTGTAAGGATTGACGCATCTACATCAACTGTCTTTTTGTTATCAAACGGGCGTGTCCATGCTTTCGTATGTTCGGAGCAAACGATAATTGCCAAAGGCGCTCCATAAAGATTTGCCGCTTTTCCTACTTTGTTCAATCCCTCGTCCTCCTGCACAACAATAAGACGGACAGGCTGTAAATTTGCAGCCGTAGGTGCGACGTGGGCAGCGAATAAAATTTTTTCCAGCTTTTCTGGTTCTACCTTTCTGCTTTTGTAATCACGGACAGAATAACGTGATTTCGCAATTTCTAAAAATTCCATAAGTATTCCTCCTGTTAAACTTGTATTTTAGGTTTCCCTATACTATAATTATATCGCAAACAAATTCAAAGGCAAGAATGTACTTTTTGGGTATATACTATCTAAAAAGTAAGTTAGGAGAATTTCTATGAGTGTAAATTGCAAAAGCAGTTATAACTGTCCCGTAGAAGCAACGATTGACTTAATTGGCGGGAAATATAAATCGGTCATTCTGTGGCATCTCATGGGTAAAACCCTGCGGTATAGTGAACTGCATAAATTAGTACCCAAAGCAACTGATAAAATGTTGGCGCAGCAGCTAAGAGAACTTGAAAACGACGGACTGATAAACAGAAAAGTCTATCCTGTCGTTCCTCCCAAAACGGAATATTCTTTAAC
>CANAPP010000053.1 GCA_947363565.1 uncultured Lachnospiraceae bacterium
CGCCGCCGAATCCGATATCGTAAGCCCATCCGTCGCCGCCGAATACCCACTGGGATTTCTTAGCCAGGAAGTCTTTATTCTTAACAATGTCTCTGCATGTATCGCAGTCGCATCCGTCTAATGCCGCAACCAACTTGTCTGTAGCGTCTCCGTTGCTTGCGCCGCAGTTAAATGTTTCAAGATACTCATTGCATGCCGCCTTGATCTCCTCGGAAACATCCGCAGCCGCAACCTCTTCTACTTCTGCTTTCAGTCTCTTTCTGATTGCCTTCTGAGCAAGCAGCATACCGTAACCGAACTCAGCATTGTCCTCAAACAGGGAGTTGGACCACGCAGGACCCTGACCCTTGCCGTTTACCGTGTATGGTGTGGACGGTGAGGAGTTGCCCCAGATAGAGGAGCATCCTGTCGCGTTTGCAATATACATTCTGTCGCCGAAAAGCTGAGTGATCAGTTTCGCGTAAGGTGTCTCGCCGCAGCCTGCACATGCGCCTGAGAACTCAAGGAGCGGCTGTTTGAACTGGCTGCCCTTAACGGTCTCCGGTTTGAACTTCGCTACAACCTCCGGTTTTACCTCAATCTCTCTTCCGAAGTCAAATACTTCCTGAGATGCAACATTTGCCTCCATGTTCTCCATAACAAGAGCCTTTTCGCCCTTCTTTCCAGGACATACATTCGCGCAGGAGCCGCATCCTGTACAGTCAAGCGCAGATACGGTCATGGTGAACTTCATGCCCGGCATACCGATCATGTCGATAGCCTTTGTTCCTTCCGGAGCTTTGGAAAGCTCGTCCTCGGTAAGAGCTACCGGACGGATAACTGCGTGCGGGCATACATAAGCACAGCGGTTACACTGGATACAGTTCTCCTCTTTCCATACCGGGATATCAACTGCGATACCGCGTTTCTCGTATGCAGATGCGCCGGACGGTGTGGAGCCGTCTACATAAGCGTTGAATGCAGATACCGGAAGTGTGTTGCCTTCCTGTGCATTAACCTTTGTCTGGATGTTCTTAACGAAATCAACAACGTCTTCTCTGCCGCCCTTAACCTCTGGTGAGAATAATCCTTCATCCGGGCATGATTTCCATGAATCCGGAACGGTTACTTCTACAACCTGTTTCGCGCCTGCGTCGATTGCGTCGTAGTTCATCTGAACGATCTTGTCGCCCTTTCTTCCGTAGGTAGCTTTTGCAGCAGCCTTCATAAGGTCAATAGCCTCTTCCTCCGGAATGATTGCCGCCAGCTTGAAGAATGCTGACTGAAGTACCGTATTGATACGTCCGCCAAGACCAATCTCTTTACCAATCTTAATACCGTCGATGGTGTAGAACTTGATATTGTGGTCAGCGATATAAGCCTTAACCTGTCCCGGAAGATGTTTCTCAAGCCCTTCCATATCCCATGGGCAGTTCAGAAGGAATGTGCCGCCGTCTACCAATTCCTGTACCATGTTGTACTTATCAACATAGGACGGATTGTGACATGCTACAAAGTTCGCCTGACGAATCAGGTATGTGGACTTAATTGCTTTCTTGCCGAAACGAAGGTGAGACATGGTAACACCGCCGGACTTCTTTGAGTCATAGTCAAAGTAAGCCTGTGCGTACATGTCTGTGTTGTCGCCGATAATCTTGATGGAGTTCTTGTTCGCGCCTACCGTTCCGTCTGCGCCAAGACCCCAGAACTTGCAGTTGATGGTTCCTTCCGGAGTTGTAACAAGCGCCGGGCCTGTCGCAAGGGAAAGATTGGTCACATCATCCTCGATGCCGATGGTAAATCTTGCTTTCTCAACATTGTTAAATACTGCAACAATCTGTGCAGGTGTGGTATCCTTGGAGCCTAAGCCGTAGCGTCCGCTGTTCACCGGAACCGCGTCGAACTTGCTGCCCTTCAGTGCGGATACAACGTCAAGGTATAAAGGCTCTCCCTGTGCTCCCGGCTCTTTTGTACGGTCAAGGACATTGATGTACTTAACAGTATCCGGAATTGCGTCGATGAGCGCCTGCGCGCAGAACGGCCTGTACAGACGAACCTTAACAACACCAACCTTCTCGCCTGCTGCCATCAGGTAGTCGATCGTCTCCTCGATGGTGTCGCATACGGAACCCATAGCAACGATAACCTTCTCGGCATCCGCTGCTCCGTAGTAGTTGAATAACTTGTAGTCTGTACCGATCTTTTCATTAACCTTGTCCATGTACTCCTGAACGATTGCCGGCATAGCATCGTAGTACGGGTTGCATGCCTCTCTTGCCTGGAAGAAGATGTCCGGGTTCTGAGCGGAACCTCTCTGGCACGGATGGTTCGGGTTCAGCGCATGTTTTCTGAATGCGTCGATGGCATCCATATCAACAAGCTCCTTAAGATCCTCATAATCCCATGTCTCAATCTTCTGAATCTCGTGGGATGTACGAAAACCGTCAAAGAAGTTGATGAACGGGAGCTTGCCCTTTAATGCCGCACAGTGTGCAACCGGAGTAAGGTCCATAACTTCCTGTACGCTGGACTCGCAGAGCATAGCCGCTCCTGTCTGACGGCATGCGTAAACGTCAGAGTGATCGCCAAAGATTGATAATGCATGGCTTGCAAGGGCACGCGCCGATACATGGAATACACCCGGAAGCTGCTCACCTGCTACTTTATATAAGTTAGGAATCATCAACAGCAATCCCTGAGATGCGGTAAATGTCGTCGTGAGGGCGCCTGCTGCCAGCGAGCCGTGTACAGCTCCTGCTGCTCCTGCCTCAGACTGCATCTCCGTTACCTGGACTGTCTGTCCGAAAATATTCTTCCTTCCCTCAGTAGCCCACTCATCTACATGCTCCGGCATAACAGATGACGGGGTGATCGGGTAAATGGCTGCAACTTCGGTATAAGCATATGAAGCGTGAGCCGCTGCCTGATTACCATCCATGGTCTTCATTTTTCTTGCCATTTTTTGTTGTTCCTCCTTAAAATTTAATACAATTTACAATAAATTGACGTATATAATTATTATAGTCCGAAGGGTGATAAAAGTCTAGTGGTTCTTGAGCCTAATTTTGTTCCTTTTTCTGTACAAGTGTTACGGTTTACTCCGTGACCAGTAACATGGATGGCTTAATCCAGGCGGGTGTTTTTATACTCCTGGCGGATTTCTTCCGGAACCAGACTGCCGCCGGTGGCCCAGGCAATGTGGGCAGAGTTTTCCATGGCTCCTTCCAATCCGTTTTGCTTTATATATGCTTTGGTCTCCTCATATGCCAGTAACTTTGCGGGGCCTTCAAAGGCAGCGCAGGCGCTGGGTTCGATGAAGATCTCTTCCGTACTGAGGAGGGCACGCATATAATCATATAGTTTTCTGTCGGACAGGGTAAACTCCCCGGAGAGAAGAGGTTCCATGACTTTGCCGACGAATCCGGAGGGGCGTCCTACGGCTAAGCCATCGGCGTGAGTCTGTCCGGTAAGGCCGATGTCCTGTACGGAAATCCCGTTGTGGAGGCCGGTTGCCATACCAAGGAGCATAGCGGGCGCCTGCACTGGCTCAACAAAAAAGCAGTGCACATTGTCTCCCCAGATTTCCTTTAAGCCAAAGGTAACGCCGCCGGGCGCTCCGCCTACTCCGCAGGGAATGTAGACAAACAGCGGATGCGCAGCATCAACAGGGATATTCTGTTTGTCAAGCTGGTTTTTCAGGCGCTTTGCGGCCACCGCATAGCCCATGAAAAGATTGACTGAATTTTCATCATCCACAAAATAACTTTTCGGGTCTTCGTCGGACAACCGCCGTCCCTCTTTTACTGCCGCGCTGTAATCAGACGCGTACTCGATCACGGTAACGCCATGGCTTCTCAGCATATCCTTTTTCCACTGCCTTGCGTCAGCGGACATATGCACGATCACCCGATAGCCCACTGCCGCGCTGGCGATGCCGATGCTTAAGCCTAAGTTTCCCGTGGAGCCGACCTGGATCGTGTACTGGCTGAAAAACTCCCTGCACTTAGGCTCCGCCAGTTTTGCGTAGTCGTCTGCGGTACTGATCAGCCCTGCCGAAAGGGCAAGCTCCTCCGTATGCTTCAGCACTTCGTAGATGCCTCCCCGGGCCTTTATTGAGCCTGCAACTGCCAGATGACTGTCTTCCTTAAGCAAAAGCTTTCCTGGTATATCGGTTCCATACATTTCCTCCAGGCATTTCTGCATCTTTGGTATCCTGACCAGCGCAGACTCAATCATTCCCCCATTCCCCCGCGTCTCGGGGAAGCACTTCATGATAAACGGGGCAAAACGTTCAAGCCTGTCCTCTGCATCGTCGATATCCGCCATACCGATCGTGAGGCCGGCCTTTGCAAACGGAAGTCTCTTTTGATTTACCCAGGCTGTCTCCTCAGCTTTTGTAAGTTTTCCGATGACCGGTATCTTTTTGTAATCCTCTCCCATAATCTTCTCCTTTCTCCACAATTTATCCGGTAATAAAAATGTTGTTCAGGTGCACAACACTGCTTATCATGATTGTACGCATATCTGCACCGGATATGCAAGGATTATTTACATCATTCTGCGCGGATATGCGAAAACCCTGCCGTCCTTCGTATAAAGAACCCCGTTCACCGAATAAAATTCCGGGTTCCGAGGATCCGCCTCGATAAAGACCAGATTCTCAAGGTGATCAAATACATCTTCTTCAATATAAGTGATATTGGCCGTAATAAAAATCTCCGCTATCTCTTTTTCCAATCCGTCAAACGCCCCTTTGGTGATCCCTGTACAGGCGCTGTCCCTGGGCAGCACTGCCAGGGAGTCTTTCAAAAATTTTAAAGGATCGCTGTAACCGATAATATGTCCTCTCTCATTGCAGAGAAATCCTGAAATCTCTCTTCTGTCTACCGGCTTCGGAGCAGTGATGATCCCGGTTATCTTATCCGTCTTACCGGCTGCTTCCCTGTCCGAAGGCGGTAAGACCGCATCCGCCGCCTTTTCCTGCGTAAACCTGAAACGCTTTTTGCCCCTGTCCGAAAACGCAGGCACCTTTCCCTCTCTGCCTGTACTTGCCGTACTGTTTCCGGCTCTGCCTGTACTTTCATACTCCCCGACTGCCCCGACTGCCGCTTTTGCCATCCCGCCACCGGTAGCATAAGCCATCTGATTCGCCGTTTTTTCTCTTTCTGAACCGGATATTTCTGTCTTATCTTCCCGATGCGCTTTCCCACTATCGTTAGCTGTACTGTCCGCTCCCCGGCCTGCCACGAGGATCTGCGCCATATCCGCTATCTCCAAAGCCGCAGTTCCTGCCGCATATCCTGACACAACTGCATTTACCTCTTTCGGCATATTTCCTGCGGCACTGCCCGTCCCGAAGCCTCCCCCGCCGTCTGCAAAGGCAGCCAGATACTGATATATCCCGCTCAAAGCCAGCACGATGACCACTGCACGGACAATAGACTTCCACATTGCATCAACCCTGTGTTTTTCATAAAATAACTCTAAGATCAGCTCCATAATTTCTGCACCCCGTTATCCACTTTTTCCAATTTTTTCCATTGCTGTACTCATCATAAGATATGGATAAGGGAATGCAAAGAAACGTTCCGGAACACATCTTCGCTGTTCCGAAACGTCTCTGGTTTTCCGCTAAAGATTCTATTTTTCCCGCCGGAGATCACCATCATAAACCTTGCGTACGTATATGTCACAAAAAGCACCGCGATGGCTGTCTCTATCAGCACTACCGTCTTAAACGCCGGCATGGGGCTTCCCATATTCTCCAGACACACAAAAGCTTCTTGTGCCCGCCTTTTCCCATGTCAAATTCCCTGGTGAGGATACGGCAGCAGGCAGCGTACAGTTTCTTCGAGTAAGACATACATTTATTGACATCCGGATCCTTCGGCCCCAAAGGTTCTGTCCTTCCGAATACCATTCCCCGTTCCTGATCTTTTCCAGCCAGTCTTTGATATGCCGCCTGAGTATCCTTTTTGCGTATTCCAGGAAACGCTCCCCGCGCTCTGTCAGCGCCATCCCTGTGCTTTCCCTCGTAAACAGCCGGCAGTCCATCTCCGCTTCCAGGTTCCGCACGATCTTGCTGATACCCTGGGGGCGTCATATACAGGCGCTTTGATGCCCTCGCTATGCTTTTTCCTGTACGATCGCCAAAAATATCTCCGGATCCTTAATATCCATAATCCTTTTGCGCCCCTTTTCATATTCCTCAGTATGGATATTCCTCAGACTGGCACCGCCGTGCATCCTTAGGCCGACACTTCCGGGAACACCAGCTCAATCCCGAACTTACCCTCCGGGAGAAGTTCTTTTTCCACCCGCACATCCACCGCCAGAACCTCCGCGTACTTTTTTACAAAATAAAGTCCCATCCCCGTCGCATTCTGCCGCCCCGGATGGCTGCCCGTAAAGCCCTTGTCAAACAGGAACGGGATATCCTCTGGAGGCGCTCCTCCCCCGTTATCCCTGACAGCAAGGCGGATTTCCCCATGCGCTGCATCCTTTTCTTCGTCTTTCCATCCGGCAATCTCTATGATCCCGCCCCTTTTTCTTACATATTTGAACGCATTGCCAAAGATTTGGGACAGCATGAAGTTAAGCACTCTCCGGTCACTTACGATCCAGACCGGTGCCAGTTCCATGCGCACCTCTATACGCCTCTCCTCTGCGATGCCAAGGAACTGCTCCAGCGCTTCTTTTGCGCACTCCGGCAGGAAGATCTTCTCAAACTGATAATCCACATGGGCGGCATGGAGCCTTGCGTAATATAAGATCCGCTCCACGTCAAGCCCAGCCATGCGCTGCACATGCTGCATCCGCCGGTACACATACTCCGACATCTCTTCTCTGTGGTTTTCCAGCACAAGCTCCGACAGGGATAAGGGTGTCTTGATCTCATGGGTCCACGCTTCGATAAACTCCTGATAGCTTGTCAGTTCCTGCTGCTTTTCGCTGTTCTGCGCCCGCTCCTTATCAAGCAGTGAAAATGCCTCCCTCATAGCCTTTTGCCACACCTCATCCGTCACTGCCAGAAGCTCTAGCTCCTCGTATTCCCCCTGGTGCTCAAGATATGCGTCCAGTGCATAAAGCCGCTCTCTTATCTTTAACCGGTCGATGGCATAACCCGCCGCCGCGGTCAGAAGAGTGAAAAGCGCGATGAGCACAAAAAGGCTTTTTAACGCGCCCGGACTTACCAGCCACACGAGAAAGGCAAAAAACAGATCTGAGACAAGCATAAGGATCAGCCAGTGCAGACGCATCTTCAGATAAATCCTTTTCTTCTTCAAAGCTCTGTCACCTCCAGACAATAGCCGCTTCCCCTCACTGTCTTCACCATACGCTTAAGGCCGATACTGTCCAGGTTCTTTCTAAGCCTTGCCATATTGACCTGGAGGATATTTTCATCCACATATGCCGCGCCGCCCCATAGCGCATCCATGATCTCCTCCTTGCCTGCCAAGGCCGGATAGCGCTCCATCAAAAGCCTTAGTATCTTTCCTTCCGTCTCAGGCAGCGTGATATATTTCTTTCCCCAGATGACCCTGCATGTATCTACATCCATCATCACATCTCCCGCGTGGACCAGATTGCGCACATTCTTATACATCTCAAGCAACCGCTTTGCGCGTGCCGCAAGGCGCTTCGGATGGCACGGCTTGGTGAGGAAATCATCGGCGCCGAGCCCCAGCGCATAAAGCTCATCTGTCAGCGTTTCCCTCGCCGTGAGGATAAGGATTGGGACAGCGACCCTTGCCTTCAGCCATTTGCACAGCTCAAAGCCCGATTTCCCGGGGAGATTCACATCCAGCACGATCAGGTCCGGTTTATTTTCCAGTATCTCCTTTTCCGGCTCCTCAAAGGAGGAGATGCCCACCGCCCGGTAACCCTCCCGGGCAAATGTATGCTTAAGCTCCTCCCTGAGATAATTATCATCTTCAACGATCACTATTGTACTCAAGCCCTTCCTCCCTATCCGATCTTCAGGCTCCGTATATCCTTCCGGCCCGTCTTTTCTATTATCATAACATAAATCATCTGGGTTGCAACAAATACTGCAAAAGCCGCCCCGGTAAGGATCAGTACATTCCCCGGCGACACACCCTCCGGCAGCCTGAGGATGCTGTTGAACAACGACCAGATAGCAAAAACAGAGCTTACCGACGATACCGCCAGCACCAGTCCGGAAAAAAGATAGATCTGCTTTGCCGAGGAGCGGCAGATCTCTCCGGGATCCGCCCCGAGCATCAGAAGCGTACGGTAGCGCTTCCGGTTGGCCTGCTGCTGCATCAAGTATTTGAGGGCAAGGGACGTATTGGCGATGATCATGAACAGGATGCCAAGATAGATAGTAATATAACTGCCCGCAACCGTGTAGAACAATCTCCTGCCGATCCCTGAAAGGTAACTCTCGTACACCAGCCCGTTTTCCCGAAAAATCCCCGAGACTTTTTCCAGCGTCTGCATAAATCCATCTTTCCTGATCAGCTCCTCTTTCAGCAGAACATTGTAGCAGAACGGCTCCCTATCCGCTGTAATCTCCTGATACAGCTCATCCGGGACGATGAACGCTTTCTCCAGAGTTATCTGGCGGTCGGCGACCACGTTGTCATAATAAACTTCCTCCAAAAGCTTATACCGCTTACCGTCCACCTTGATATACGCTCCGTTTTTCAGCGCGCCGCGGTAGATATCTATCCGGTTCGCATATTCCTTCATCGAAGTGTAAAATGCCATCTCGCCTTCTCTGAGACTTAGTTTTTCCTTCCCGGCCGCTTCAAGGATATGATTGTAACCGGACAGCGCGATAAAATATTCGTATCCGCCGCTGTCATCCATATACTCTACCACATTATCCTGAATGTCTTTATCTTTCACGTCCTTAAGCGTGCTTGCGGCTTTCTTAAGGCCAGCCACCGATACCTCATGCGCTTCTGCGTCCGCCATCCCGAGATACATAGGATAATATGCGGAAATGTACTTTTTACACTCCCGACTGTTTAACACCTCGAGGGTATCTCCTTTTGCCTTAGCCCCAGCCAGGTCTTCTGTCTCATCTTTGGCCTCGTCCTCAGCTTCGTCCTCCTTATCCTGGACGGAAAAGTCTGTCGTCTTCGCCGTAGCTGCCTGGGAGCTTACCACCGTACCGATCCCGTAGGAGACACAGGACAGGGCGATGAGAAGAAGCAAGCTTGACACCGCCAGCGTCTTATACTGGCAGAGGACATTTTCCTGGATCTGCCTTCCCGTAAATGTATAAAGTCCTGATCTCTCCGGCCCCCTCTTCCTGATCCGGCGCCCGATGACCGCACCGGCGCCGCGGTACAAAAGGAAAGTCCCAAAAGCACCGAAGATCAGGATAAGCATGATGATGATCATATCGAAGCTTTCAAGCCGCGTAACTCCAAGAATATACGCCGCCGCAAGCAGGATACACCCTGCCGCAAAGGAAAGGCCGCTCCTTATCCCGACCGCCATCTCCTGTGTCTCCTTTGCATCGGGCCTAAGAAGTCCGGCCGGCTCCATGCGCGCAAAGCGGATGCTCAGGATCACCATGGCAATAAGCTGCACCATCACAAATCCTGCCGCCGTCTCGATGACCGCCGCAAACGACCAGGTCACCTCATGGCCGATGATTCCAAGTCCCGCCACCTTAACCGTCGTCAGGCTGATCACCTCCGTCAGAAGAAGAGCCGCCGGGATGCCGATCACCAGTGAAATCAGGCTGTTTAACAGCGTCTCGCTCATAAGCATGGCAAAAAGCCGACTCCGCTTCATGCCAAGCATCAGATAAAGCCCCAGTTCCCTTTTCCGCTCGTTCAATTGATAATGGCAGGAAAAGTACACGAGAAAGAACACAAAAAACAGTGATACCACATAGACCACCGGAACCAGCTTAAGCAGCCGGCTCACCGCGTCGCTCTCGATGGTTTTTAAAAACCGCATGACATCCTGTTTATCCATAGATAAAAGTGTGTAAAATGCAATTACCGCAATGACCAGAGATCCGAAAAACAGCCCGTTATTCTTCCGGTTTTTCGCTGCGTTGCGCTTGATCTGACTAAAGAACATCTGCGCTCCCTCCTCCCAACTGTGCTAAAACGGTTACAATCCGCTCGTAAAATTCTTCCGTAGTCTCGGTTCCTACATTTCTCCTGAGCTCATGGAACAGCCGTCCATCCTGGATGAACAGGATCCTCGAGCAATAGCTCGCAGCGTTGGCGTCATGAGTGACCATCACGATCGTCCGGCCCTCGTCCTCGTTGATCACCGAAAGCCGGTTCATCAGCACCTTAGAATTCCTGCTGTCAAGGGCGCCTGTCGGCTCATCGGCCAGAACGATGCTCGGATTCCCGATAAGCGCCCGTGCAGCCGCTACCCGCTGCTTCTGTCCTCCCGACATCTGGGAGGGGAATTTATCCAGCTCCTCCTCTATACCGAAATGCCACGAAAGCTTTTTTAACATCTCCCCCGCCTCCCTGCCGGTCATCCCGTGGAGAGACAGCGGCAGGATGATATTCTCCCTGGCCGTCAGGTTGTCAAGCAGCTCAAACTCCTGGAACAGATACCCGATCTTCTTTCCCCGGTAGCTGGAAAGCTGCTTCCCTTTAAACGATGAGATGTCCTCTCCCTTAAGCTTTATCTTTCCTGATGTCACCTTGATCATCGTCGCGATACTGTTTAAAAGCGTCGTCTTCCCTGACCCGCTCGGTCCCATGATTCCTAAAAATTCTCCCTCAAGCACGTCAAAGCTGATCCCCTTAAGCGCTTCTGTACGGTTCTCACCTTTGCCGTATATCTTGATAATATTTTCAACCTCCAGCACTTTGTTATGGTTCATCTCTTCTACCTCCTGTACGATCTTTATCTCAGGCTGAGCACTCATGATTCCTTTTTCTTACAACCTCATTGTAGCAAAAAGAACCGGCAAAGGCCACTTACAATCGCTGTAAGGTTTTTAATCTTAATTTTTTCTCATCACAATCTTTTTCATCCAGTCTTTTATTTGATATGCAGCTCCAATCAATAAACACCATCCAACCAAAGAACTGTAAATTTCTACAGAATTTATTATGATCTCTTTTGAATTAGGATAAGCGCCGCCTATGGTCCAAATCGCAACCAGCAAACCGCAACCTAAAATTGTAATAGCGATAACCACAATTCGTCATATAATTTCCTATTGACAAACCCCCATCAACCTGCTATATTCTTCCTGTCAAGAAGTTGATTAATCAACATCTCGGCAGGAGGCTGATATGATTGACAGATTTGAAAAGCTCACCGCCGGCGTCACCTGTATCTACAAAAGCATACAGAAGATCAAACGGCACCGCATGGACGCCTTGGGGTTGAAGGGAACTCATGTGATGTGTCTCCACTATCTATCCGAACATCCTGACGGCCTGACCGCCGCTGATCTGTGCAGCATATGCCGGGAGGACAAGGCGGGTATCTCCAGAATTCTTTCAGATCTGGAAAAAACAGGACTCATCACTTACCTTTCAGGCAATATTTCCAAAGACACAAAAAGATACCGCGCAAAGGCAGTCCTCACCGAATCCGGGCATTCCTGCGCCAAAAAGGTGACCAGCCTGATCATGCATGCGACTGTCGCCGGTGGACTGGGAATCACCCCGGAAGAACGGGATATATTTTATCGCATACTATTTAAAATTGCGGACAACTTGGAGCAGGTTTGCAAAAATCTTGAAAGCGATGTCTCCAGACAGATTGATTAAATTGTTTAATCTGATCATTTCGACGGACTGCCCCCAGATTTTAGAAGGAATTAATGAAGAAAGAGGATAACGACCATGAACCAACTTAGGAAAATATATTGCAGGACTTTCCAGACTGCATTCAAAATCGCGCTTCCCTTCCTCCCCTACCGAACCCCGGAGATTATCGGAAGCGTCAAGGGAATCCCCGATATTTTAAAGAAGAGAAAATGCAGCGCCGTACTGATCATCACTGATGCCGGCATCCGAAAGCTCGGGCTAACAAAGCGGCTTCAAAAAGTACTGACCGACTACGACATTCCCTATTTCATCTACGACAAGACCGTCGCCAACCCGACCACCGTAAATGTAGCGGAGGCACTTTCCATCTATCAGGAAAACGGATGCGACGCTATCATCGGCTTCGGCGGAGGCTCCAGCATGGACTGCGCGAAAGCCGTAGGCGCAAGGGCCGCGAAGCCAAAACAGTCCCTCGCTAAGATGAAGGGCATATTAAAAGTCCGCAAAAAATTGCCTCTGCTCATGGCTATCCCCACCACCGCCGGGACCGGAAGCGAGACGACCCTTGCAGCGGTCATCACCGATGCAGAGACAAGACATAAATACGCAATCAACGATTTCCCGCTGATCCCAAGGTACGCCGTGCTTGACCCCAAGGTGACCGTAAGCCTTCCGCCATCTATCACCGCCACCACCGGGATGGACGCTCTGACCCACGCAGTGGAAGCGTTCATCGGGAATTCCACCACCTACGGCACCAGGCAGAACGCTCTTTTAGCGGTGCGGCTTATCTTTGAAAATATCGATACGGCATACCGCGACGGGAAGAACATCGACGCCAGAAGGAATATGCTCCATGCCTCCTACTATGCAGGCTGCGCTTTTACCAAGTCCTATGTCGGATATGTCCATGCCGTCGCCCACTCCCTGGGCGGGGAATACAATGTCCCCCACGGTCTCGCCAACGCAGTGATCCTCCCGCTGGTCCTTGAATCCTACGGAGAATCCGTACACAAAAAGCTGCATAAACTGGCTGTCGCCGCCGGTATCTCAGATCCGGAGACACCCATCAGCGAATCAGCCGAAAGATTCATCCAGGCAATCAAGGAGATGAAAAAGCGCTTCGGCATCGGCGACCATATTCCGGAGATTAACGATGTGGATATCCCGAAGCTTGCCCATTACGCCGACAAAGAAGCGAACCCGCTCTATCCGGTGCCGGTGTTGATGGACAGCTCAGAGCTTGAAGGCTTCTACTACCGGCTTATGGATGATGTGCAAAAGGAAGATTCTGCCAACAAACAATAATCGTCAACGGGCACTGCAGCGCAAACGCACAGTGCTGTATATACATTTAAGGAGGTCACACTGATGAATGCAAATGAAATCAAAGAGCTTGTCCTATTACAGCGCAAACATTTCCGCACGGGAGCCACTCTTCCCGTAGAAGCGCGGCTAAAAGCACTTCTAAAACTCAAAGCATGTATCTTAAAATATGAAGATGAGATACACGCGGCTCTAAAAAAAGATCTTGGAAAAAGTGATGTAGAAAGCTATATGTGCGAGACAGGGATGACCCTTAGCGAGCTTTCCTATATGATTAAGCACATTTTCTCTTTTACGAAAGAAAAACGGGTGCGTACTCCGCTGGCACAGTTTCACGCAAGAAGCTATAAAAAGCCTTCGCCTTACGGCGTCGTACTGATCATGAGCCCTTGGAATTATCCGTTCATGCTGACCATGGAGCCTCTGGTTGACGCCATCGCCGCCGGAAACACGGCAATCGTAAAGCCAAGCGCCTACTCTCCTTACACCAGCGACATGATCAAAAAGATCATCGAAGAATGCTTTGACAAGGAATATGTATCTGTAGTCACCGGCGGGCGCGAGGAAAACACTTGCCTGCTTGGTGAACATTTTGACTATATCTTCTTCACCGGAAGCCAATCTGTGGGCCGGGAGGTGATGCGAAAAGCGGCGGAATCCCTGACCCCGGTCACCCTTGAACTTGGTGGAAAAAGCCCGTGTATCGTAGATAAAACGGCCAATATAAAGCTCGCTGCAAAGCGGATCGTATTCGGAAAATACTTAAACTGCGGCCAGACCTGCGTCGCGCCGGATTACATCTACTGCGACCGGACGGTAAAGGATAAGCTTGTGGCTGCCATAAAGCAGCAGATCAAAAAGCAGTTCGGCGCGCATCCCCTGGACAATAAAAATTATGGAAAGATCATCAATGAAAAGCATTTTAACCGACTTCTGGGACTGCGCGATGAAGCCAAAATTGTCTGCGGAGGTAATTTTGACCGTCAGACGCTTCGTATCGAGCCTACGGTCATGGACAAAGTAACCTTCAGTGACGCCGTTATGCATGAGGAAATTTTCGGACCTATCCTGCCGGTGCTGGTGTACGATTCGCTAAATGAAGTGATCACCAACATCAACTCCATGCCCCACCCGCTGGCACTTTATCTGTTCACCTCCAACAAAGATACGGTGAAGAAAGTAACCTCCCTGTGCGGCTTCGGCGGCGGATGCGTCAATGACACCATCATCCACCTTGCCACAAGCGAGATGGGATTTGGCGGATTCGGAGAAAGCGGCATGGGCGCTTATCACGGGAAGACCGGATTTGATACTTTCTCCCATGATAAAAGTATTGTGGACAAAAAGACCTGGCTGGATCTCCCCATGCGCTACCAGCCCTATCGAAAGATCTACAACCAGTTGATTCATATTTTCTTAAAGTAAATGTAAGAAAACCGTAACGCTTTCGGCCTTGAGAGCTCTTACAGATATGCTATAATGTTAGTTAAGGTCATGCCTTGCGCGGGCGTGGCCTTAATTATTTTGAAAGAAGATGATACGATGAGCCGTAAAAAGAAATATATGAGTTCAAAAAAACGCAAGTACAGACGCATCCGGCACGTGATGCTCTTTATCCTCATCATCCTCATCGCTGCCCTGGGGGGAATCCTCGTTTGGCAGAAAAAACAAGAAGCCGACGAAAAAAAGGCACAGAAGGCGGAAGCGGCGGCACAGGCCAAGGCCGGAGAGGATGCAAAAAGCCCTGGGGATGACGAAGCAAAGACTGGTTCTGACGGTGCGGATAATAACGGCCCGACTGACGGAAAACAAAATAGTAATGATTCCGCTTCGGCAGATGAAAAACAGGATGGCACGGATAGTACCGATCCGGCAGAGGCGCAGCAAGACGGTACGGATACCGGAAGCAATATTAATAAGGAAGTCCAGCTCGCCGAGAACACCGCGACAGAGGAAAAGCATAAGGACAACGGCCTTGCCATCTGCATGTACCACTATGTCTATGACAAGGACAACCCGCCTAAAGAAAAGCTCAACAGTAACTTCATCGAGGTTCACGACTTAGAAAAAGAGCTTAAGTATCTGACGGAGAACAACTATTATTACCCTACCTGGGAAGAGGTAAAGCGGTATGTGGAAGGCGATCTGCTCCTTCCGGAAAAGAGCGTGGTGCTCTCCTTTGACGACGGAGCCTACAGCTTCCTCAACTTAGGCGTACCGCTCTTTGAAAAATATAAAGTACCTGTCACGTCATTCCTCATCGGCAATATCGATGGAAAGAAGAAGGTGAAAAAATACGCCAGTGAATACATGACCTTCCAGTCCCACTCCTACAACATGCACCGGGGCGGCGGGAATATCGGCCATGGCGGTATCTTCCCGGTCATGGATCACGACGATGCAGTTGCGGATCTTAAGAAATCCATTAAGATTGGCGGCAATGGCGATGCATTTGCCTACCCTTACGGAGATTATAATGATAGCTGCGTACAGGCGGTAAAGGATGCAGGCTTCTTATGCGCTGTCACAACAGAATACGGACGCGCCAAGCCGGGCGATGATCCGCTCCTTCTTCCGCGCGTCCGCATGTCTATGGGGCAATCACTGGAAAGCTTTAAAAAGCTAGTCGAGTGATGCCGCAGTTTTATCATTAGTCACATCCCCATTTCCCGTTATCGGGATCACATCTCCGAGATAGGTCGGCCTGGGTTTTGCGATAGTATATCCTACATCCTTGATCCTGGCCGCCGCTTCTCTGAGTTTCCGGTACTTGTCACCTCTGTAAACCCTCGTATCGCAGGTCACGCCTTGGGCTTCTATCCCAAGTGCCTTTGCATCGTAGAGTGCACGGTACATGTGATACTTCTGTGTCACCACAACAAGTCTGTCCGCCTCGAAGATTTCCTTCGCCCGATACATGCTCTCATATGTGGAAAAACCCGCATGATCCATGAAGATACATTCAGACGGCACGCCCTGTTCAATCGCGTAATCCTTCATGGCATTCACCTCATCATAATCATCGCTCCCATGGTCCCCGCTCATGATCATGCGGTCGGTAAGACCTGCCTTGTAGATAGATATCCCCGTATCCAGACGTTCTTTCAGCATCTTACTCAGGCTCCCGTCCGATTTTACCTGGGCACCGAGTACCAGTACTGCGTCTATGTGATCATCTGCTTTAAGCTGATCCATGGCCACGATTCGCTTCTGAACCGATATTCTGACGAATCCATTGATTCCGAAGATCATGACAATCCCGGCCGCAATAAATATGAGAAAAAGCTTTATCACCTTTCTCAGGGTCAGTTTCGCAAATCCCTGTTTCCATCCTTTTTTCATGCGCTGTCTCTCCCATCTCTTTGTATACTGTTTCCATCGTCTTCTGAAAATCATATCTACAGCATACAAGATATGTTCCCGATATACAAGAAGCTCCGCATATTCTTAAGATAAAAATAAAAAGTTTCCGCTGTGTTCTTAATGCTTATTTTAATATTTTCATGAAGATCAGTTGATCTTTTTCAGGTAATAGAACCCGTATGCCGGCACATTCAGCGCAGCCGGCTGAACGATCTGACCGGTGAGGATGTCCTCGTAGATTCCATCCGTCTCATTCACCCACGCGATACGGTCATACTCGCTGAAGTTGAACAGGCCGATGATCTTATCTCCGTCGTAATATCTTCCCATCCCCAGGATACCCGCATCCCAAGTATCGATCGTCCAGGAATCCGCATAGGAGACAAATGCCTTCTCGCTCTTCCTGATTTCTTCAAGCTTATTAAGGCTCGTAAATATTCTCGCCTCCACAGTCTCAGGATGATCAATCTTCGCTGCATTCTCCCAGTTCATCTTTCCCCTGTGGATGTAACGGGAATCATCCGCCTTGTTTTGATCTTCTTTATAGCTGTAATCATTCACCTGAGCAATCTCATCCCCGCTGTAGAGCACCGGGATTCCGGACTGCATAAACATATAAGCATGAAGGGTAACATCGAACCGGATCGCACGCTCCATGGCTGCATCGTCCTGCTCAAAGCCTGCCTTCTCAATCCCGCACATGGATGCGGTCGTTGCACAGAATCTGGCATCGCCGCTGACCGGATCTGCATTGTACAGCTCGCCGCGGCTGTTGCTGTCCCCGGCATACCCTTGGAAATAATCGTTCAGGTATTGTTTGTGGGAGCGTTCTCCCTTGCCCTCGGTCATCAGTGTCCCGTAATCTAATCCCCAGCCGATGTCGTCGTGACAGCGCAGGTAATTCAGGAACACATACTGCTTCGGCAGTCCGTTTACGATGTCAAGCTGTTTCTTTAACAAACTGACATCTCTTGTGGCTACCGTATGCCATGTAGTCGCCATGGTTGTCACGTTATAAAGCATATGGCACTCCGGCTTTTCCACTGTTCCAAAGTATGGTACTACCTTCTCCGGCTCCATCACGACTTCACCCAAAAGTAACACACTCGGACATACAATCTCACTGATGATTCGCATCATACGCACTATGGTATGTACCTGCTTAAGATTCCTGCACTGGGTTCCCAACTCTTTCCAGATATAAGGCACTGCATCGATACGGATGATATCGATCCCCTTGTTGGCAAGATAGAGGAAGTTGTACATCATCTCATTAAATACTCTCGGATTCCGATAGTTCAAATCCCACTGGTACGGGTAAAACGATGTCATGACAAAATGTCCTGCATCCGGAAGCCAGGTAAAGTTCCCCGGTGCTGTCGTCGGAAATACCTGGGGCACGGTCTGCTCGTACATCTTCGGAATCGTATCATTATTAAAGAAGAAATAACGGCTCATGTACTCGCCGTCTCCCTGACGTGCGCGCTTCGCCCACTCGTGATCTTCTGAAGTATGGTTCATGACAAAATCCATACAGACATTCATCTTCTTTTCGTGACAAGCCGCGGTAAGCTCTTCCAAGTCATCCATGGTACCTAGTTTTTCCTGGACTTTCCGGAAATCCGCCACCGCATATCCGCCGTCGGAGCGTCCTTCTACCGTATCCAAAAACGGCATCAGATGGATATAATTCACGTTGCATTTTTCCAGATAGTCAAGCTTCTCCTGCACGCCCTTCATATTACCCGCAAAGTTATCAATGTAGAGCATCATGCCAAGCAGATCGTTGCTTTTATACCAGTTCGGATCCTCCTCACGCTCTTTATCAAGCTTTTTAAGCTCCTTATTTCTCTCTTTATAAAAACGATAAAGATTGTCACACAGCTCCGCAAACATGGAATCATTCTCGTAAAGCTCGATGTAGAGCCATTTCAGCTCGTCAAAATGCCGCTCAAAGCGTTTGACAAAAGAAATTTCTCTTCCGCTCTGATCCTTCGGCTCCCCTGGCTCTGCCTCAGCTTCCGGTATCTCTGGCTCCACGACCTCTGTTTCTGAACTGGCTTTTGCTTCTTCCTCCACTTCCGCAGCTTCCAGCCCAGTCCTGGATTCTATCTTCGTTTCTTTCACTTCTGTTTCAGCCTGCATCTCTTCTGCTGCTCTGACTTCCGCTTCTTTTTTCACCTCTGCCTGTACATTGGCTACCGCCTTTTTTGCAGCGGCTTTTTTCTTTTTTCTTGTTGTTTTGCTACCCACTATGCCACCCCTTGCCTATATAATTTTGATTTTCTCTATTATACTTCCGGCATATGTCCATTTCAATGCAATATTCCATTTTTCAATATTATCTTGCATTTGGAATGGTAAAAGCTCACTTTACCGGTAAAGTGACATCAGCGCTTTTATGTCCAAGGCAAGCGCAGTATCTCCTTGTGCTACCAACGTAAGCACAGGAAGTCCGGTCAGGCTCTCAATCATCTGAATGTTATCTTCCTGCATCACGCCGCCGCTGTAGCGATTCAGGATAATTCCCTTTGCTTCTATACCACAGTTTTTCAGATGTTCTGCTGTCAGCACGGCAGAATTAATCGTCCCAAGCCCCGCGTCCGCCACAATGACCGCGGGAAGGTCAAGTGCCATTACGATGTCCTCCAAAAGTATCTTATGTCCTCTGTCCCACCGGATGGGGCATACGATCCCGCCGCTCCCCTCTACCGTTACATAATCGTACTGCCCAAGGACGCTCCTGTAATCTGCGTTCACTTTTTCCATATCTGCCGGATTTCCCTCAATCCTCGCCGCCAGATGCGGGGACACTGCCGACTCGTACAGATAGGAAAGAAGTGTCCTGTCGTCCTGCTCTATGCCCGATATCCTTTTTACATATCCGGCGTCACTCTCTTCTATGCTTTCCGCGCCGGAAAGCGCCGCCTTATAGTACCCGGCCCGGCATCCGGCTTCTGTAAGCTTTTTTACCATCAGCGCGGTGACATAAGTTTTTCCTATGTCTGTACCCGTCGCCGTAACGAACAGTCCTTTACCCATTGCACAGCACCGCCTTGTATCCCAGTCTGCGGATCATCTCCATATCGGATTCTATCGTATACCCCGAAGTAGTCAGCATATCTCCGGAAATGACTGCGTTTGCCCCCGACTGAAAGCACCCCTCGCCCTTATCTTCCATCAGACCTCTTCCTCCGGCCAGACGAATGGACGCATCAGGCAGGATAAATCGGTACACTGCCGCAATACGGCGCATATCATCTTCGTTAAGCCTTTCATTATTCTCGTAAGGCGTGCCCGGGATGGGGTTCAGCATATTCAGCGGAACACTTTTTATCCCCAGTTCCCGCAGGGAAAATGCCATGTCCACCCGATCTTCCTTCGTCTCACCCAGCCCCATGATACCGCCGCTGCACACAGAAAGCCCTGCTGCCTTCGCCGCCTTAATCGCAGCCACCTTATCCTCAAAAGTGTGGGTGGTACAGATATTGGGGAAATTCCTCCGGGAAGTCTCAAGATTATTATGTACCCGCGATGCACCTGCCGCCCTTATCTTTTGGAACTGCTCCTCAAGGAGAAGTCCGAAAGATACGCACACCTCGATATCTACTTCCTTTTTCATCCGCCGGATTGCCGCGCACATCTGATCCACTTCCGAATCTTTAAGCGCTCTTCCGGAAGTTACGATGGAGTATCTGAGTACGCCTCTGTCTGCATTGTACTTTGCCTGACGGACAATTTCCTCTGTATCAAGCAACGGATATTCTTTCGCGTCCGTGCTGTAATAGGCAGACTGGGCACAAAATCTGCAGTTTTCCGAACACCTCCCGCTCTTTCCGTTAATAATGGTACAGATGTCAAAACCATCCCCGCAAAAATGCTGTCTTATGTCATCCGCTGCTTCGCAAAGCTTTTCAAGAGGCTCTTCATAAAGCATAAGAGCTTCTTCCCTCGAAATCTCTCCACCGGTTTTTATCTTTTCTTTCAATTCATCTATCACTGACATATTCATTTCCCTTCCTTAAATCTTTTGTCCTAATCCGCATAAAGACCGATTTTCCTGAGACGCAATCCCACGCCGGACGCCAGGATACATAGGATGAAATCCCCCGGCATGTCTAAGGGAAAGCAGGATAAGAAAATCACTGCCCATGTCGCCGGAGTATTGGCATAAAAATTCAGGATCATGTATTTATAAGCAATTCCGATTCCATAGGTAACCACAAATCCCGCCAGACAGGAAAGAAAATAATTCTTCGGACAAACTCTTAACTTCTCACTCAAGGTTCCTGTCACGCAGGCCGTCACGACAAAACCGAGAAGGTAACCGAAGCTCGGCCGAAGCACATAGCCAATCCCGCCGCCTGCCGCAAATATAGGAAGTCCCAGAAGCCCCAAAAGCACATAGCAGCCCACTGAAAGTGCCCCTTTATTGCCGCCAAGTACCAGTCCGGCGAGCAGCACGAAAAAGAACTGCAAAGTAAAGTAATCCATGTAGGGAACCGGTACCTGGATAAATGCCCCGATCGCTGTCAATGCGGTAAACATCCCGCACAGGACCATATTTTTTGTTGAAAGTTTCTTTGCTGCTGATGATTCCATAAAATAATTCCTCCTGCCATATCGTTATATATTTACCAAATCTTTTAACAACTATATAACAGGAGGGAATAATTGTCAATCTATTTTTAATTCTGGTTAACAATTTCTTATTTCACGCACAAAAGCACGATTCCTGCCATCCCCGCCAGAACACCCACAGCCAGAAGATAATACAGCCCCTCCGTCAACAGCATCTTCCTCTTCTGCCTTTTTGTCATTCCCACGCACTCCATAATCTGAAATTCATTCTTCCTGGACAGAATCCCCGTAACCGTCACATTCAGGAAATTCGCTGCTCCCGCGAGCAAAAGCACCGCGCTGATACTCCCGAAGAGCATCCGGTTTCCCCGGATATACTCTTTTGCCTGTGCCAAAAGCTCTGACTTGCAGATGACAAATAGCCCTGCCTCTCCTTCACCTTCACCTTTCCAGCCTGTTCCGGGAGTCTCATCCCGCCGTCGGTTCTCCTCCAGACAGATATTCATAATCTCCCGCTTAACCTCCGGCTCTCTTCCCTCCTTAGCATCAAGCTCCATGCAAAAGGTCTTTTTCTCGGTCGGTAGCTTTTCAAATCCCTTCTCACTAATCAAAAAATATGCCATCCCCTCCGCACCGTGCCAGGTTCGAAAGATTTCCGGGAAATCCTCTTCCTGACTGTCAAAGTATCCGCTCAGCGAAAAGACCTCCGACTGCCGCTCCTTCGGGTAGAGCTCCTCATCGACTCCCTCCCACCATTCCAGGCGGCTGTTCGCCAGACTTTTCTCCCGCGTCATAATAGTCGTAAAGTACACCGGTTTCCCCACAGCCTTTGCCGCCCCTTCCTTTTCCTTCGGCGACAGCCCAAAGTCATGGAGAATCGCCACGCCGGTACCATTTTCCAGGCTGTCCATATCCACCGCCAGGCCACGCTCCTTTACATACTGTCTGAGCGCATCCATCTCCTCATCGTTCAGTATCTGGATAACATCCGCATCGCCGCTATCAATCATAGGAAAACCGTCCACCTCATCGATGAATTCCGTCCATTCCGGCGCCTCATCAAAGGGCCACGCTGCCTGTCCGGCAATCGTCGAGAACATATACGCCCCTTCCGCGACGCGCAATGTCTCCCGCCGCATCCCGTCAAGCCCCAGGAGCCTCTCCTTCACCTCCGGGGAAATGGGTGAAAATTCATCATAATAATTATCGTCCAGCAATGTAATGCCCGAGCTTTCCGTCTTTAACGGATCTTCCTTCGCATCCCGGAACGTATACTCTTTCCAGTACCCTTCCTCTTTCCCGAACCGGCTCATTTCCCCTGCAATCAGGAAATCCGGATGTCTTTCAATCACATGGGTATAATCCGTTTTCTCTGTGATGAGCACCGCCCCGAAAAATGCCATGACACCAAGGAACAGGGAAAATACCGTCAGCACAAATCTCCCCTTATACCGCAGCACATTCTGCCGCGCCAGATAAAGGATCTCCCTTTTCGCGCCCCGCTTTTTCTGCCGCGCCAGATAAAGCATCCGCTCTTTTGCACTCCGCTTTCTATGCCGCATCTGGCGTCTCTCTTCCCGCGTCCTGCCCAGTGCGTCTTCTCCCTTCCTTTTCTTTCCGGACTTTAGCCCCGTATAGCCGATGCTTTCCACGCAGGACATATTTACCGCGCGATAAATCACCCGGGCGGACACCGCCGCCGTAAGCAGTACTGCAGAGACTACCGCCGCGGCAAGGATTCCCCCGTAAAATACTTTAATCTCACCGCCGCCTTTAAAGCAGTCCGCATACTGTTTTCCCAAAATTCCTGGGAGCACCACGCCCAAGACCACCGAAGATATCGCTGTCCCGGCTGCCGCTCCAACACCTGCCGCACTTAAAATCTGCCGCAGATAGACCTTCCTAAGCTGCTTTCCCGTAGCGCCGATGGTGTTCAAAAGCCCCATCTGCCGGATATCGCCCGCCAGGGATATCCCTAGCACATTATAGACCAGGAAGAACATGCCGCCGAGCACCACGACCGCGCCTAACACCGCCGTATCGTATCCGCCCGCCGTCAGGCGCACCGCATCGTAGGCGGCCGTATTCTGCACGGAAAGCCTGAGCTCCCCCGGTACATCTGCATAAAGCCTCTGCTGTACCTCCCGCCAGTCCATGCCGTCCGACTGGCAGAGCAGCACATCCGATTTCTCCATATCAAAGCCCCAGCTCCTTAATTTTTCCTCCGAAATGTAGCCACAGGCAAGCCCCGGGCGGTTCTCCATATCGTCCGTATACCAGCCGCACAAGGAAAACTCCTCCCAGGCGGTGCGAAAAAGCCCCACATTCACCTTAAGGGAAATCTTCATCCCAATCTCCGGCTCCGAGATTCCAAGGGTCTCCAATACTTTCACCGGCAGCATCACCTCCTGCCTCTTCACGGGATAATGCCCGGTGATGTCTGTATAGGCCGGTTTTACAATCTCTTCCCACGCCTGACTGTCAAGCCACTGGAGCATACAGACGCGCCGTTCACTGTCTGCCAAAAGCCCTTCTCCGGTCAGCATACTTCTCCCCACATGCTTTACATACCCAAGAGTACGCACCTTCTCATACTGCTTACGTTCCGCGCGCTCAATGCAGGCAGACGCCCTCGTCCCGGCTGAGCGCACCGCCTGCGTATACTCCGCTCTTACTTTCCCAAGGGAAATGCCGAACACCATCGTCAGCGTAATGATGCACATGCAGACCGCCCCCGCCAATATCCGGTTCCTCCCTTTATTGCTCCGTCCAATCTCCAGCGCCAGCATCCGGAGCACCGCCCGGTTATCGTTAGGGGTACATCCGTTTCTCTCCATTACCTCTCGCCCCTTTCACATATCCTGCCGTCCTCAAGCCGCACAACGCGGTCTGCCATCTGCGCCACTTCCTCCTGATGGGTCACTACCACCATAGTCTGATGAAATCTCTCCGCGCAGGACTTAAGAAGTCCTGTCACCTCCATGCTGGTGGCAGAATCTAAGTTTCCCGTAGGCTCATCCGCTAAAATAAGCGCCGGTTTTGCCATAAGCGCGCGGGCAATCGCCGCCCTCTGCTGCTGCCCGCCGGACAGTGTCCGCGGCAGACGCTCAAGCTTTTCTATAATCCCTAAGCTCTCCGTCACCTGCTCAAGCAAACCTTTGTCAATCCCCGCACCGTCAAGCCTTAAGGGCAGCACGATATTTTCATAAACACTCAGCACCGGAACCAGATTGTACTGCTGGAACACAAACCCGATATTCCTCCGCCGGAAAATCGTCC
>CANAPP010000054.1 GCA_947363565.1 uncultured Lachnospiraceae bacterium
GAAATGTTTTTACTGACAGGCTCGCTGATGTTTGGACAGGCAACATGGAAAGCTACCGGGATTATGGAAAATTTGAAAAATGTACAAAATGCGAGCTGTTAAGGTTCTGCCGCGGCTGCCCCGCCGTAGCATACGGTACAAACGGCAATTTCTACAGCGCAGACCCGCAATGTTGGAAGGAGTGTTAAAAATGAAAGCTGTCATTTTGACAAAACCCACTGAAAGTAGAGAGATAAAAATAACGGAATATCCCACGCCTGCGGTAAAGCCCGGCCTCGTGCTTGTCCGCATCAAGTCTTTTGGCATGAACCATTCCGAGCAGATATTGCGGAAATCAGAAATATCTGCCCCGTACATTCAAAAACCCATTATTCCCGGCATTGAATGTGCCGGGGAGATTGCAGACGCCTCCGATACTGCTTTTACTGCCGGGCAGAAAGTGATTGCCCTCATGGGCGGCATGGGGCGCGAGTTTAATGGCAGCTATGCAGAATACGCCCTCCTCCCCGCACACCATGTTTTTACGGCAGACACTAACCTGTCATGGAATCAGCTTGCGGCGATACCCGAAACCTACTTTACCGCATGGGGTTCCCTCTTTGAATGTCTTTCCCTCAAAAGCAGCGACCACCTGCTTGTCCGGGGCGGCACTTGCGCTTTAGGGTATGCGGCCATTCAGATTGCAAAGGCTTTCGGCTGTAAAGTTACCGCAACCACCCACAGAGAAAGCAAAATGCAGTTATTGACCGATTGCGGGGCGGACACGGTTTTACTTGACAATGGTTCATTAAAGGGGCAGGTTTCCGGCATTACAAAAGCCTTGGAGCTTGTTGGAATAAAGACGCTTAAAAATACCCTGTCCTGCATGGAAAAAGGCGGAATCGTCTGCAATACGGGCAATCTTGGCGACATATATACATGGAACGGTTTTGACCCGATTAAAGACATTCCAAACGGTATTTATTTGACAGGCTTTTTCAGCAACACGCCTACACAGGAAACAATCAATGATATATTTGCTTTCCTGGATGCACATAACCTTACCCCTCATATCGGAAAATGCTACCTTTTTACGGATATCGCAAAGGCCTGCGAGGATATGGAGAACGGTAAAATAAACGGTAAAATTGTGATTGACGTGAATGGCGGCGGTCTAAATGCTTAAGCATGATATACTATTTCAAAAGCGAAAAAATTTATACTTTTGAAAGCGGGCGATTTTATGAAAACAATACTCAGGAAAAGTTTGCCCTACACCTCGATGATCGCCGCCTTATGCTTTGCATAGGCAAAGTATCTTTTATTCCTACTCCGCGAACCGAATCCGCTCAATCAGGCTCAGTTTCTTAAAGTTCATATTTACAAAATAAGTGATGAGTATCTGCACCGCCAGCACAATCCCCGCCAGGCAGACCACAGGCACCGCCGGATAATGGTACACCCGGATGCCCATGATTCCTTCGGTCTTCGCCCACAGGAATATTGCGTACCCGAGGATGCTCCCAAGCCCCAGAGACAAGACAAGCGTACCGGCGGTGTAAAAAAGCCCCTCAAGCTGCAGCATATACACCGTCTGCCTCCCGGACATCCCGATAGCCTGGAGCATTCCAAGCTCCTTCTTCCTGACGTGGACGCTGTTGATCATCGTGTTAATCAGGTTCAGGATTCCGATAAGCCCGAATACCGCCAGCAGCCCGTAGCAGCCATAGAGCGTATACCGGATTGCATTCTCCGACAGTTCATTCTCCTCCAGGAAGGTATCCACCTCAAGAACCTCCGCCTCTGAGACAAGCTCCCTGACCTCTTCTGCCGCCGCCTCTTCCTTCCCTTTTTCCACGGAAATATCCCAATAATATGTGATATCCGAGCTGCACATAGTCTTAAGCGCATCCTCCGGCATCGCGATATAATATCCCATCAGGCTCGGCGGCGCCTGGGCAACCGCCGCAAGGGTCACTTCCCGCCCCTTGACTTTTTCGCCGTCCGCAATCTCCAGATACAGCTTATCGCCCACCTTCCAGTCCGGAAATTCCTGTTTTAACGTAGACCCCTGGAAGATAATTCCTGTTCCGTCCTTAAGCGATGCATCTCCCAGGGAGCCCTCCGTCACATACCGGGAAAGCTCCTTCATATCCGCCGCGTCAAGCCCTTTCACCTCACCGTTAATCTCATCGGGCGCCATCTTCCCCGTGCGCTCCTTTACCCCGCCGCCCGGCTCTTCCTTTTCCGTCACATTCCCTTCACCGTCCGGCTCTTCCTTTCCCGTCACATTTCCTTCACCGTCCGCTTTCTCAATCTTTCCGTCCGTCTTAGGGATGGTCTTCACAGCGGTCACGCCGTCGATTTTCTCGATTTTTCCCTTAAGCTCCTCCGTCATGGGATTGTTTTGCTGGATTGCACTAAGCGCCCACTCCGGGTGCATCTCGTCGCCCTCCTCCTGGTCGATGGACACCAGGATATCACTGCGGATACTGTCTCTCGTGACGTCCTCGGCATTCATGCAGTTGCAGGCGGTGGCAGCCGCCACAAAAAGAACGCCCGTCGCCCCAAGGGATAAAATCGTCACCGCAGTCCGCCGCTTATTTCTCCCCAGATTCGATACCGTAAGCCTTGGGATACTCAGCGCATCGTACCCCTTCCGGGAAGTCCGCTCCTTCTTCCCTTTCCGGCCGCCCTGGTAGCGCAGCGCCTCCATAGCCGTAATCTTGCTTGCCTTTCGCATCGGGCTGAGAAGGGAGAGAAAGACCGTCAGAAGACTTACCCCCGCCGCAAGCAGGATGACCCACCCTTTCACCAGGCTGGCATCCCCGCTTTCCATGACTGCCTTCATCTGTTCTCCCAGGACGCGGTTGCCGTCCATGGACGAACTGACCATTGCTTTGAGCATCAGAATTGCTCCTGCAAGCCCGAGGACAATCCCCGCCGGAACCGCTATGGCGGCAACGGCAAAGCCTTCCCTAAGCACCAGTTTCCGAATCTGCCCCTTTGTGGCCCCGATTGCCCGAAGGCGCCCGTACTCCTGGACTTTATCCAGCATGGACACATAGTAGATGCTGTAGATAGTCAGGATGCCCGCCAGCACGATGACCGCCAAAAGCGCCCCAAGACCTGCGTAAAGCGCCCCGTCTACATAATTGGCAAAAAGATACTCTGAATTTACCTTGATATCGTTCTTCGATAGCCCGTACTGCTCTCCGATAACACTTATCCGCTCCTCAATCTTCTCCGTGACCATCCCCTCAATATCGCGCAGCTGGAAACACACATCGTAAACGTGCTCCCCCTCCGGGATGATTTCCTTTGCAAATGCCTCCGATACCATAGGGGTAAATATCCCTTTCTCCAGAGACTCCGGCGAATCTTCTGTCATCCCGGCGATGGTGAATTCCTTCTCCGCCGTCTTGAGGAGTTTCCCTTTTCTCACGGGCTGGTAAGGCACCTTTATCCGATCTCCCACGCCTCCCTCAAGACCCATAGCCTTAAGGCATCCTTCGGACACCACGATTTCATCCGCTTTTTTCGGAAATGTTCCTTCCTTAAGCTCCATCCTGGACAGCTCAATCATCGTCTCGTCAAGGGCGAACATGTCGGCAGTGATATCTTTATCCCCGGTATATATCTTCCCGGCAATCTCCCGTCTGCACACCGTCTCAAATACATCATCCCCTGCCATCTCTGCCGCCGTCTCGCCGTCCACGTTCCGGTACACGCCATGAATCGGGGCGTATAGTTCATTTACCGCCTGGAACTGAAGGCTTAGCTGCCCTGTCACCATGGTCGGCAAAAGTGTAAGCAAAAATGCCGTCAGCGCGATAGCTATCCCGATTAAAATATTCCTGCTCTTATTCTTCCTTAAATTGGCAAATGCTGTCGTCGTAATTATGTTCATCTATCTCACCACCTTGCCGTCTTCAATGATCATCACCCGGTCCGCCATCTGCGCGATAGTCTCGTCGTGGGTAATCATCACTAATGTCTGCCCGTATTTGCGGACACATGCCTTTAAGAGCGAGATGACCTCCATCTCCGTCTTGGAATCTAAGTTTCCCGTGGGCTCATCCGCCAGGATGATTGCCGGGCGGGAGGCAAGCGCCCTGGCAATCGCCACCCGCTGTTTCTGCCCGCCGGAAAGCTGGCTTGGCAGAGACTTAAGCTTTTCCGAAAGCCCGATACTGTTTACAATATCCATCACAAAATCACGGTTCACCTTCTTGCCGTCAAGCCCCAGCTGAAGGACGATGTTCTCCCACACATTCAGCGCCGGAATCAGATTAAAATCCTGAAAGATAAACCCAATCTTCCTCCTTCTGAACACCGCGAGCTGCTCATCCTTCAGGGAAAATATATTCCTTCCCCCGATGATGACTTCCCCGCTGTCCGGACGGTCAAGGCCGCCCAGCATGTGGAGGAGGGTGCTCTTTCCCGAGCCGGAGCGGCCGACAATCGCCACAAACTCCCCGTTCTCCACCTGGATGCTGGTGTGGTCGATGGCCCGCACCTCATTCTCCCCGTCGCCGTAATATTTTACCAGGTCCACTGTCTTTAATATCGTTTCCATAAATCATAAGGCTCCTTTCTGCATACATTTCCTCGGTATGTACACAGTATAACCTCCGAAACTTACAGGAACATAACAGGAAAGATAACAGTTTTGTTATACTCCGTATTCCTTCGGCAGCATCATCTGCATTATGCTGCCGCCTCCCGGAGCACTGAGCGCCCTTACGCTCCCGCCCTGCTCCTCCAGAATCTTTCGCACAAGGTAGAGCCCTACCCCTGCGCCCTCCTCCTTTTCCACCGCGTCTTTCTTCCCCCGGTAGAACCGCTTGAAGATATCCGCGTACTCGGACTTCGGGATGCCGATTCCCTCGTCCTCCACCTCGATAACTACATAGGACACCAGAGCATTTACCCGAATCTGCACCTTCGTACCCGCAGGAGAATATTTCACCCCATTGTCAAGGACATTGGACACCGCCTCCGCCGTCCACCGGACGTCATGGCAAAGCCTTACCGGCTCAAAGTCCGCAAGCTCTATCTCAATCCCTTTCTTCTCCGCCTTCATGTAGACGCCGTTCACCGCCCGGATAAGCGTCTCCTTAAGGTCTGCCTCCCTTGGCGCAAGCTTTATCATATCTGCCTCCAGCCTGGAAAGGTTGGAAAGGGTCTCCACAAGCTGGCGAAACCTCTTAAGCTCCCGCCCGCTGCGCGCTAAAAATTCCTGCCGCTCCTTATCGTCAAGGCTTTCATCCTGCATAAGCTCATAGCTTAACTCAAGCGCCGCCACCGGAGTCTTAAGCTGGTGGGAAATGTCCGTCACCAGCCCCTTCGTGTTCTCCTTCTCCTCCACAAGCTTATATTTCAGCCCGCCGAAAGCCTCCCCCATGCGGGCAAGCTGCTCCGCAAGCTGGGCGCAGATTCCCGCGCCGGTAAAATCCTCGCTGCCCCGGTACCCGTAATTCCCCGTCTCGAACTCCTCCAGATACCGGTAAATGGCCTGGTAATTCCGGTATTCCCTCCGGTAATTTAAGTACCCCCAGACCGCATTGAGCACCGCCGCCGCGGCAAAGCTTACCGCCCACGCCAAAAGAACCGGCTTAAGAACGAAAAAAAGCACCGCGAAAAATACGGTGATTCCTGCCGTACTTATAAGCAGCGTGCGCTTAAGCTCCCCCTCCAGCCAGATGTAGCCGCGCTCCCGGGCTTTGAGGTGGTTGTCGATGTACTGGTCATTCGTATGCTGTGTGTTCATTTTGTAACTTCTCCTGTATTAGACTTGACATTTGCGATGTATGAAAATTCAGGCATAGAATCCTTTCTTTCCGAAGTTAAATATATTTTACTCCATTTTACCCTGCTTGCCTATCCCCAAATTCTTTCCTGCACATTACGATTCACGGTCTGGGAGCCGCACTGCAATACACCGCTGCAGTCTGTTGCAGAGAAACAGTTGGATTTTCGCCAAAAATCGGTTATACTATAAGATATCCTGCAAACATAAGGAGGTGCTGCAGATGTCAGATAAGCTGAGTATCATTTTAGGAAACTACAAAGACGCAGTGATAAAAATATTTGAAGGAAAGCAGTACGCTTAGTATTATATGGTTCTTATGCCCGCGGTGACTTTCATATAGACTCTGATGTAGATATTATGATTTTGGCAGACACTTCCCCGGAAGAAATAAGTTACTTTGCTGACAAGATATACGACATATATCCTTTTTTATGAACATTGAGAAAGACGGGGTAACAGTATGACAGAATTTTACCCCCAGCGGGCAAGGCTGCACACATCCTTTCTCCGCTGAGGGTATTGACCTGCATCTTCACAGATCCAGATAAGAATCATTATCTCTGTAATAATTCAGCGAATCAATAAATTCTTTCATCGACGGATTCAGCTTTTGGTCAAAAGCGCCCGATATCACAGACTCGAAATTCTCACCCGAATATAAAAATACCAGCCCTTCCCTGACAACAAATTCCGGGAATATCTCTTCATCCTCGTCCGTAATCTCAGGATAATCCTCCAGATAGCAGACCAAGTCTTCAGAAATCTTATCCTCAAACTTCCGCGTATACAGCTCAAGATCAAATATCCCCGTATCCGGGCATAAATGCTTTCCGTTGATATCCGGCTCATTCACCACCCAGTAATCCTTCGTCACAATTTCAATCAGCTCACTGATTTTGTACGGCTTTCTAATCTCAACCTTGCTCATTTTTATCATCCGTCTCTCTTTCTATATTATATTTCCGGTCAAAGATGTCTATAAAAAGTATAGCAGATTTCACTTGCCTGTAAAGTTATTTTCCATAAAGAAAAATATCTATCCCAGTTCACTCCTCCGATACCCCGCATACATCACCGGCATCATCAAAAGCGCCAGCAAAAGATACACCGGTATCAGTATCTCATACACGCCATGCCCCTTCCCACCGATGGTATAAATCAGGTTATCCCGCAAAAATGTACTGATTCTGAGCAACATATCCGGGAACAGGTTCATCGCTTTCGTAAGGAACGGCACCCGCCCAAGAAACATAGGCGCACAGGACAGCGCGAAAGGAATGGTCACCGCCGCCACCGCCGAACGGCTCTTTGCCGAGACAAGCACCGCAAAAAACAAAATACACAAGTGGGCAACATACCCGCCGAACATGGTAAGCAGCCACTTTTCGGCAAATGTAATGTTATACATGCACATCCAGTTGAGCGAGTCCGTCTGAATCATAAGCCCCGCCCCCTGAGCGCCCAGCATCCCAAGCACCAGCCCGGTAAAAAGGAGCATGGCTGCCCAGTAGATGACCGTGACCACCGCAAAGCACGCCTCCACCTTCGCAAGGACGCCCCGGTTCCTCCCGTAATTGGCAGAGAAAAACACCGAATCCGCCCCAAGCTGGAACTCGCAGGAAAACACGCCGGACACCAAAAATCCGATGATGACGATGGAAATAATCATCAGCGTCGGCAGATACTGGGAGTCAAGGACAGCCTTCCACCCGTCCGCATAGCCGTAGTAAAGCGGAGCCTCAAACTCCCCATACCGGCGCAGGAGCACCTCCTTCTCCTCCTTTGAATACCCTTGCCCGGCAAACTCCTCCTTCAAAAGCGAAACCCTCTTCTCATAAAGGGTCGCCGCCGTATCCGTGGAAATGCTGTCGCACAGGTAATAGTCATAATTTTCCCGGCCGGCCATCCCGGAGTTAATCCACTCCCTGAGGTCGCTGAGCCCCTGGTACTTTATAAACGCCCCGTCCGCCGTATCCGCCTCGTCATGGGCCCTTTTGTTCTCCTCCACCACCTTCTTAAGCACATCCTCCGTCACATACCCCTTCCACTTATTCTTCTCGCGCCTTAACCTTCCGGCGGCAAATATGCCGGATACGCTCGAACCGTCCTCCTTATAGTATTTCACATCCCGGGCAGCCAAAAAGCTCCCCGCAATGACAATCACAAGCAGCAGCAGGACCGCCCCCTGGTTCATCCGTTTCGACCATATCTTTTTCAACTCAAACCGCAGCATTTTCTTCCCCCGCTTTCTCCCCAAAATAATATAAAAATACATCCTCTAAGTTCGCATCTACCAGCACCGCATCCCGCGCCGGCCTCTTCCCCGCGATAATCCGGAGTTCCACCCCGTCATGCTCCGTCTTGAGGTTCGACACCTTGTACTTTTTCATAAACGCGGACACCTCATTTTTCCGTGCAAATACGCTCCACACCCCTTCTTCCATGGAGTCGATAAGCTCCGATGCCTCCCCCTCAAGGACAATCCGCCCGCCTTTCATCAAAAGTATCTGGTTGGCGATATACTCCACGTCCGACACGATATGGGTGGACAAAAGCACCAGCCGCTCTTCTGCCAACTCGCTGATGAGGTTGCGGAAACGGATGCGCTCATTGGGGTCAAGCCCCGCCGTCGGCTCGTCAAGTACTAAAATCTTCGGGTTATTTAGCATCGCCTGGGCAATCCCCGCCCGCCGTTTCATCCCCCCGGACAAGGCTCTCATCTTTTTCTTCGCCGCTTTCCTAAGCCCCGTCTTCTCAATCAGCTCCCGCGCCCGCCGTTTCGCCACCACCGGGCGCAGCCCTTTGAGCGCCGCAATATAAAGCAGGTAATCCTGCACCGAAAACTCCGGGTAAAACCCAAAATCCTGGGGGAGATACCCCAAAATCTTCCGGTACTCCCCGTCCATCTCCCTAATCTCCCGCCCGTTGCACCGAATCTCCCCCTCCGTAGGGGTGAGGAGGGTGCAGAGCATCTTCATAAACGTCGTCTTTCCCGCGCCGTTGACCCCCAAAAGCCCGTACACTCCATTTTCCATCGTAAGGTTCAGATGGTCTACCGCCGTAAACCCGCCGAACTCCTTCGTAAGATTATTTATCCTCAGTTCCATGAATATCAACCTCCGATTCTCTTCCCCGCTTTTTATCCAATTTCATTTCCATCCATCTGCACCCCGTCTCCGACTTCCAGACACTGTACGCAGAACTTCACCACCCGGTAAGCGCACACTGCCGTCACCGCTGCCGCAACTGCAAAACAGCACACCCATACCGGAAACAGCGCCGCCCGGTAAACCTGCTCATTCATCGTAACCAGCCACCACACCCCGCTCCACACAAGGCAGAAAATCACCGACACGGTCTCATTCATCGCATATTTACTGCACAACGTCCCAAAGCAGATGCACGCCGTCACCGTCATGGGGAACAAAAACTGCACCAAAAGCTCACTCGCCGTAAAATGGAATCGCCCCTTAAGCCCTAGGCAGAACGCCGCCGCCAAAAACACATCCGCCGCCCCAAACAACAGCATCCGCGCCGCATAAATCTGGCGCAGCGAATAGTAAGCCGCCGTCTCCACCTCCAGGCTCAGATGCGTCCTGTTCCTCCACATCTCCGGAATAATGAGCACCACAAACAACACGCCCGCCACCCCCACGCTCCGGCGCATATAATACTCCTCCTGCATATTCCCAAGAAGGGGCCCCGCCGTCATAAGCAAAAGGCACTGGTACACCCACCACCGTTTCTTAAGCACAAGAAACTGCGTCCTCAAAAACTCCGCGTAAGACAGCATCCGCTCCTGCTCCCTCTGAAAGAACGCCTCCCCGGACAGCCGCACCGTCTGCGCGATTCTTTCTTCCCTCGGCACCGTCTTCATACTCTCTCTATACTCCTTAAGCATTTTTTCCAAGTCCATATAACCCCTCCATTCTTAAAATGCCAATCCGCCTGCATCTTCCATACCCGCACTCTCCGCAAAATGCTCCTGCCGCGCTTTACTCCAGAAAATGTCTAAGCCGCGCTTTCCCCTCCCGCAGCCGGTACTTCGCAAGGGGAACGCCGATGCCAAGCACCCTTGCCGCCTCGGATATCTTCATCCCCTGAAGACAGTGCAAGATGACCATCTCCCGGAACTCCTCCGAAAGCTTAAGGAGCGCATCCTCAAGCACCGCCCGCTCCACCGCCGCCCCCAGGGAGTCCGGCGCAGGGGAGGCGTTCGATTCCAGCTCCTTCCGCTCCATAGGCACATCCCTTTTCTTCTTATAGAAATCCCGGCACAGATTCCCGGCAACCATGTAGAGGAAATTCTTCGCCTTCCCCACATGCCGGTATTCCGAAAGATTTGCAAAAAACTTAAGAAACGTCTCCTGAGTCAGGTCTTCCGCGCTCAGCGCGTCAAAACAGTGGAACCGGCAATATTTCAATATCTCGCCGTAATACTTCCGCACAAACGTATCAAAAGCCTCGTCGTCTCCTTGTTTCATCCTTCTGACCAAAAGAAAATCCGCATCCAAGCAATCCCTCCTCTCCCGGCAGCAGCCGATTTTTCTATCGTAAAAAATTACCCGCGGTGAACAAAGAAACACACGGTCACATACACGTTCTAATATGTATAACGGATCAGGGGAAGAAAAAGACAGGGGAAATTCTTTTTTTCGAAAAAAAGAAACCGGATTTCTCCGGCTCCTCCAAATATCTGTCAGGTCTCATCCCCGCTTTTTGCAATTCCGTGCAACATAAAGTCCAACAGCCGCGGAATCATTTTTTCGTGTATTTCAATCTTTTCCTGAAAGGAAATATTCCGATAGGCGCCGCTGCCAAAGCAGCCGTTTAGCATTGTCTGCATCATATAGAAGTAGGAAACCGCGTCATCCCGCGATACCCCGTCCCGCAGTTTGAGTCCGTCAAGCATCTTGTCAAGCATCTGCTTATTCAGCACATGAAACTCCGAAAGCGCCGCAGACACCTCTTCCGCCAGATGGGCGGGAGCATTAAGCAGCGCCTCAAAAAAAATATGCGCCTCATCAGGATACCGCCTGACTGCATCCATACGGGCGGCCATATACTTTTCCAGGCTTTCCGTTCCATCCTGCCGGCAGATATGCTGTATCAGCTTTTTGCAGCTTAAATTCAGGCAGTTCAGGTAAATGTCATCCTTTCCGCAGAAATTATGGTAAAGGAGCCCTTTATTGATTCCTGTCTTGCAAATATTGTTTACTGTTCCTCCTTCATACCCGTTCCTACCAAATTCAGCCAATGCTGCCTCTATGATTTTTGACACCGTAATCTCCGTCTTATCGCTTTTCTTCATTAATTATAGTCCTTCTGCCTTTTCATATATTCCGTTCTATACTACCATTTATTGACCGATTAGTCAATAAACTAACTCTGAACTTTTTATTAATTTTCTGTTAATTTACTATATTCATCATTTATTTCATGCAATTTTATAATTTTTTTCTAAAACCCAATCTTTTTCGCACAAAAAGCTATCATCTTATTCAAATATATGATACGCTAAAAGCACATTTCAGAAAGGAGAAATTTACATATGAACAACGAAAGAATCGCCCGCGTACTGGCAAAGATGGAGGAAAAAGGACTTACGCAGCTTATCGTATCCGACCCGTTGAGCATCCGTTTCCTCACCGGAATCATGGTAAACCCGGGAGAGCGTCTCTACGCCCTGATCCTCAAATCAAACGGCGAGCATGTGATGCTCCTCAATTACCTTTACTTCGTATCCGACACCGGATTTAAAGAGGTATGGTTCAGCGACATGGAAGACCAGATTTCCATCATCGCAGACCAGATTGATACGACAAAGACACTGGGCATCGACAAGACATGGCCGGCGCGTTTCCTCATTCCACTTCAGGAGAAATGCCCGGAGCTTAAGACCGTCTGGGGTTCTGACTGCGTGGACGGTGTGCGCGCGGTGAAAAATGAAGAAGAAATCAAGATTATGAAAGAGGCGTCTGCCATCAATGACCGGGTGATGGAGATGGTCAAAGATTACATCAAGGAAGGCATGACAGAAAAGCAGGTTGCCGACTTTATCGACAACGAATACTTAAAAGCCGGTGCAAGTGGAACAAGCTTTGACACCATCGTATGTTTCGGCCCGAATGCCGCTGACCAGCATCATGAGCCAAGCGATACGCGTACCCTCAAGGCGGGCGAATGCATCCTCATTGACATGGGCTGCGTATGGAAAGGGTATTGCTCAGACATGACAAGAACCTTCTACTGCAAGGAGGCGTCCGCTAAGGAGCAGGAGATTCACGACATCGTCCGCGAGGCAGTGCTGCGCGCCGAGTCTGTGATAAAGCCGGGCGTCCGTTTCTGCGATATCGACGCACAGGCAAGAGATTACATTGATGAAAAAGGCTACAGCGAATACTGGAAAATCCGCCTCGGCCACTTCATCGGCCAGGAAGACCACGAGTACGGCGACGTCTCCCCGATCAACAAAAACGTAGCGGAACCGGGCATGATCTTCTCCATCGAACCTGGTATCTATATCGAAGGAAAATACGGCGTCCGCATCGAAGACCTTGTCCTTGTGACAGAGGACGGGCATGAACTTCTCAATGCAGTTGAAAAGAAATGGCAGATTATCGGCTAATACACCTTACTTAAAAAAGTCCTGCTCTGCGGCTAATCCCCAGCCCGGAGCAGGACTTTTTCTCTCCAAAATCATCTTTTGGCCGCATTATATTTTGGCCGCACTATATTTCTTCCGCCACATCCACCGCCCACAGATATCCCATCCCCCGGACATTCTTGATATACTCCGCCGGGCATGGCTCATTCCCTTCACAGGAACCCGCATCATCGAAACTCTCACTGCCAAAACCCGCACTGCCGGAACCTGCACTGGGGGAGCCCACCTTCTTTTTCAGCCGGCTTATGGTAACCGGAACCGTATTGTCGTCCACAAACTGCCCGTCCACATCCCATACCGCGCCAAGTATCTGTTCCTTGGAGATAATCTGCCTCGGATTCTCCAGAAAATACAGCAAAAGCTGGAACTCCTTCTTACTCAACAGGATTTCCGCCCCGTCTTTATACGCTTTCATCTCCCGGCAGTTTACCTTAAGCTTTCCGGACACAAAGACCTGCCCGCCTCCATTCGCGCCTCCGTTTGCTCCGCCCTTTGCACCGATGCGCCGCATCAGCGCATTGACCTTGGAGATCAGAACCGCCAGGCTGAAAGGCTTTGTGATATAGTCGTCCGCCCCTGCATCATACCCATTTACGATATCTACCTCCTGGTCTAAAGCGGTCAGGAAGATAAAATGCACCTGGCTTTTCCCCCGGATCCTCCGGCAGAACGAAAACCCGTCCCCGTCCTCCATGCTGATATCGCTGATGACAAGCTCCGCCCCGTACTCGTCAAATAGCCTTTCCGCCTCGCTCATACCCGTAGCGCTCAAGACCTCATAACCTTCTTTCCTAAGTTTCAGGCTGATGCCCCGGTTTAGGCTCTCATCATCCTCCAGCAATAATATTTTAGCCATTTGACACTCCCGCGCTTTCTGATTCTCCATCCGGCGACTTTGCATTTACAAATTTTTCTTTCTCCGCGCTGCCCATTTCCCGCAAAAGCGCTTTCGCCCTCTCCACATACGCAAGCCTGCCGCCCTCGGCAAGCACATACTCTGCATTCAGCCGCGCGCTCTTTTCATCTCCCAGACCCGCATAAATCTTCGCCTCCCACAGGCTGTAACCGATATACGTCCATTTCCGGCACTTTCCGGCATCAAGCACCTTCCTCTTTGCAAGGAAATCAAATGCGGCCTTATAGTCTTTATTTTCCATAGCACGGAACAGATTGTTGCTGGCACATAACATCTGAAAATACATCTGCTCCTTTTTATTCTTCCTAAGACTCCTGCGGTAGGACTGTTCAAACTCTGCAGCCCGCATTCCCTCGCCCTTCTCAAAGCAGATTGCCGACATGAGGATGTAATAGTTCAGCTTATGCATCCCCTTAAGCTTATACAGATTTATATTCCTTAAGACCTCCTCGGCACTTCGGCTGTCTCCCTGGTAGTACCGTGCCATCGCGTGAAGGGCCGCGAACCGTTCTTTATAAAAAATCGTGTGGAGCCTGTCTAAACACGCCTCATACACAAAAGGATCGCACTCTTCGTAAAGTGCTTTGTCAATCTTTACCCCGCCAAGCCATTTCACCAGTATGGCTATGGCCGCGATCACCCCGTACAGGGCGAATACGCTGATAGTCAGCAAAAGAGAGGCAAAACCTCCGACCACATAATCAATCCGGTAATCCATCTTGAATACGACCATATAGATCAAAAAGAAAATGTCCAACAGGACGATGCCATGGCTTATCCATTTATGCATCCGGTACGCCTTCATGATCGCGTCTGCCCTCATCTGCGTGTCCGCCTGCCGGTTTACTCCTCTGTTCATCTCCATTCTGTTTCTCCTTTCCGCCGTCAGGGCTTTGCCTTCCGGCACACAACTATTATACCCCCGACGGCGGATGCCGGCAAGGCAAAGATGATAAAGCCGCGGCAGGCGCTGCGATCCATTACATGGGTTTCAGATTTTTATTGAGCCTGTCCACCATCCAGGCAACCCGCTTCTTGCGCCCGGCATCTGTCTTTGCATCCAGATACGCCCGCGTGTAAGTTTTTTTCACGGATAAAGACATCGCTTTCCAGTTTGTAAATGCAGGCTCGTATTCTTCTAACAGCTCCTCCAGGCTTAAAATCTGCTCTTCAGTGACCGCCGCGGGTTTCGGGGCATCCCACTGGCCGTTTTCTTTCGCCTCTGCGATCTTCTTCCTGCCGAAATCCGTCATCAGGCCCCGTTTCTCAAGACTTTTCGCCAGCGTCTTATTCTTCTGCGACCACTTGCTCTTCTCCCTGCGCATGGAAAAATATTTCTTATAAGTTTTCTCGTCGATACTTTTCATCTGCCCGTCGATCCAGCCAAAACACAACGCCTCTTCAAGGGCTTCCCCAGCCTTCACCGTCTTTGGCCCGCCGGCTTTGCCAAACAACAGCCAGACGCCCTCCGCCAACAGGCAGTGCTCCTTCAGCCATTCCCTGAATTCCTCCCTGCCGGCAAACTCCATAATCCGGTCATCCATAATATGTTCCTCCTTTTCCCCGCTCTATCCGCCAAACACGCACGGTTTTCGCCGATAATGGACCGCCGTTTTACAGTTCCCGGTAATATGGACAAATATTTTCGTAATGCCCGTCCTTCATCCGAAAACCATCCGGTATCGTTCCAAGCTGTATAAATCCCAGCCGCTCATACAAATGCCTCGCATGAATATTGCTCTCAACGACTGCATTGAATTGAAGCACCTTAAATCCCAGCCTTTTGGCGTTGAACAGACAATCCTTTACTAACTGTTCCCCAATATGTCTACCCCTGCATTCTTCAATCACGACATAACTTGCATTGCAGATATGTCCGCACCGCCCTATATTATTGGGATGAAGGGTATACAGGCCAACAATCCTTCCATTTTCTTCGGCGACACCGCAATAGCTTTGTCCGCGGAAAAATTCCGCTCCGCCTGATTGGTCAAGTGTTTCTTCATACGGAAATGAAATGCCTTCTTCAACGATATCATTCCATATACTTATCATGTCCGCCAGGTCACTTTCCCTGTATTCTCTGATCAACATTTTTGCACCTCCGTCAACTCTGATTTTTTTGCTGCCTTCATTATATTGCATTTATCCGGTGATAACAATGCTATTCGATATGTTTTTCCTGAATCTTATGTGGTATAATTCTTTTAAATGATCAAAAGGAGGACCTCGGATGAGAAGAAGGAAAAAAATCTATCTATACATGACTGTAATCTTAACATTCATCTACATAAGCCTGCTGACCCTTCTCTACTTTTCCGAGTGCGGCGACAAAAGCGCTACCATCCGCACTTTCGGCGATGCGTTCTGGTACTCCCTGGTCACCTTGACAACCGTCGGCTACGGTGACCTGACACCGGTGACTCCTCTTGGTCACGCGGTGGGCGCAGTCTTTCTCTTAATGTCCGCCGGCATACTGGTAACCCTATTCGGCGCGGTCATATCCTTTGTCACCAGCGAAGGGCTGCCGCTCCTTATGCTCGGTTTCCAGCGCAGGAAAAACTGGTATTATTTTGCGGATTACGGCGCAGAGGCAGGTACTCTGGCCGCGAATATCTGTAAAGAGGACCCGGATGCCGTGATCATCTACGGCGAAAAAAAAGATGACCAGATGGAGTTCCCGGATCATCCCTGCCTGTTTATCAGCGTCTCACCGGCAAAGATCATAGCGCGCAAGAAGAACACCGGCACCAGATGCAAGATCTTCCTGATGAAGGAGAATGATATCGGTGTCAACAGCCGCGCCGTGGATTTGCACGCCCTCCCGGTAGACGTCTACGCCAGAACCACCAACGGCCAGGATCACCTTTCCGGGAATATCAATTTTTTTCACAGCTACGACTGCTGTGCCCGGCAATATTGGCGGAAAAGGCCGCTTTGCAGCAAGGAAAACGAGATTGTCATCATCGGTTTCGGCAACTACGGGCGCTGCATTCTTGAGCGGGCAATCCTTACGAATGTGATCTCCGTCACCCAGCATGTAGCCTACCACGTCTTCGGGGATGCAAAGGAATTCCTCGCCATGCACCGGCATCTTGGAGAAACATTTTCCCTGGGAAAAGTATCGAAGACGAACGACTCCCTGCTTTTTTACGACGAATTGTGGGAAGCGCATCACGAAGTCTTAGAGACGGCAGACCGCATTATCATCTGCACAGACGATGAGCCGGAAGGGTGGAATATCTTCTGGCGGCTAAACCGGTATTACAAGGTCCGCGGGCACATCGACCTGCACAGCAACCGCAAGGCACCCGGCGTCTCCTACTTCGGAACGAATGAGGAGATCTATACGCCGGATCAGATCATGCGGACTTCCCTGAACCGGGCGGCTGTCACCATCAATGAAATCTTTCGCAGATCTGTCGCCTACCCGACACTTAGCTGGGATGAACTTGACGATTTCCACCGGGAATCAAAGATCGCCGCTGCGGACCATATGCTGATGAAGATCCGTATCCTTTTAGATGATGAGACGATCACGGATTTTACCGCGGAAACAGTAAAAGAAGCCTACCAAAAATACTGCAGTACAAAAACAGACGAATCGGTAAGAGACATGTACCGGAGGCTTGACCATATGCGCTGGCTGCGGTTTTACACCTTTTACAACTGGCGCTACGGGCCGTTTCGGCACGACGGAGAGCGGGAACATCCGATGCTTAGCCCTTACGAAGAACTGACTGCGGAGCAGCGGCAGGAACGGGATGCCGCCTGGGAGCTTTTAGGAAGTATCTGCACTGAGCTTTAGCTGACATACCTACGTTCACACAGGAATTAACTGACACAGTTGTATAACACAAATTAAGGAGGAAAATGATGTCTTTAGAAAAAGTACAAAAATATTTTGACAACTATCAGATGAAGGAAAAAATCCTGGTCTTCGACCAGTCAAGCGCCACCGTAGAACTTGCCGCCCAGGCAGTGGGCTGTGAGCCGGCGCGCATCGCAAAGACCATGTCCTTCCTTCAGGGCGAGCAGGCAGTCCTGATCGTGACTGCCGGGGATGTAAAAATTGACAATCCAAAATACAAAGCCCGGTTTCACCAGAAAGCGAAGATGATCCCCGGCGACCAGGTAGAAGCTTTCGTGGGCCATGCGCCGGGAGGGGTCTGCCCCTTCGCCGTAAAGGAAGGGGTTCCCGTCTATCTTGACGAATCTCTCCGGCGCTTTGCGACGGTGTATCCTGCTGCCGGCAGCGGCAACAGCGCCATCGGATTAACGATAAATGAGCTTGAGACCTATGCAAAAGCATGCGGCTGGGTAGATGTATGCAAGGCCAAATAGCCTTGCAAAAATAAGCCTTGCTATAAAAAATCTATCCTGAACAGACGGCCCATCCGCGGTCTGTCCGTCTGTATCTTTATCGCTTCTGTGACCGGATCATATTCATACGCCGTATCCTCCTTCGCCGGATAGATACAGCATACCCTGGCTTTCCTGCCCCGAAGAAGGCATTTCCCCAGGGGAAGCCGGGCTTCGCCAAAGCCTTCTGCCCTTTTCCACACGGCAAGATACGCCCTTTTTTCTGACTTAAGCCCAAGGCTCACCCACGTATCCCCGTAATCGGCAAGCCCCAGCGGCCAGAAGGGTACCATGTGCCGGATATCCTCCCGTATGGATTTATAGACCCGGATCCCTTCTTTCACAAGATGCTTCCTCTCCTCATCCAGGCCGGCAAGATGGCCGCTCTGATGGATGCGCAAAAGCATGGCATTCACCATGTTGAAAATGGTCTCCTCCTTAAGCTCTTCTGCGGGCATCTCACCTTCGTGGTCCATGGGATACGCCCACACCGCCGCCTGTTCCGGCGTCACTCCCGTGGGCGCATTGGCGGCAATGACCGCATACTTTAGATAATCATCCTGGTCGCTTGTGGACTGGATGCTGCACCTGGATAACATCGCATAATCCATCCTGAGGCCGCCGCTTGAGCAGTTCTCGATCACAAGCTCAGGATGTCTCTCCCACAGGTGCTCAAGCCATGCAAGATAGCTTCGCTCATGCATGAGCATCCCGTCTCCCGGGCTGTCCGCGCGAAGTTCCGTTCCGATACCCGGCTCGATATTATAATCGGTTTTCAGATAGCCCACACCGTATTCCTCTACGAGCCTATCCACCACCGACGTCATGTACGCCCTGACTTCCGGATTCCTGTAGTCAAGCTGGTAACGGCTCCTGTCATAGACCCGCTTCCCGTGGCGGACAAAAAACCAGTCGTCAGGCACTAAAGACGCCTTCTCACAGTGAATCCCCATCACCTCCGGCTCGATCCAAAGCCCCGGGACCATGCCAAAGCTCCTGATCTTATCCGTCACTTTCCTTAAGCCTTCCGGGAAACGTTTCTCACTTACCTTCCACTCCCCCACGCTGTCCCACCAGCCGCCGTTTGCATACCAGCCCGCGTCGATGCAGTAGTATTCGCAGCCGGCCTGCGCCGCGGCTTCGATCATCGGGAACTCCTTTTCTGCCGCCGGGTCTCCCCAGAGACAATTCATATAATCATTAAAGATCACCGGGAGGGCTTCATTATCCCTGTTCCTCCGCCGGATCCTTCTCCGGTACTGTGTCAGCGTCCCCATGGCATCGCCGAAGCCCTCCGCCGTCACTCCCACTGCCGCCGGAACCGTCTCAAATTCCTCTCCCGGCTTTAGTTCCTTATACCAGTGGGAATAAGTCTCATTGGGACCGCCAAGGGCAAGGTAGAGATGACCGTTCTGCTCACCGATCTCCCAGTGCCAGGAACCGTTGTGCTCAATCTGCCAGAATATCCCTGTGCGCGTCTCCTCATTTTCCACAAAGCCCATGGGCAGATACTCCTTCGACGACCAGTTCCCGGTATTCGTCACCCGCACCAGATTAGACGAGCGCTGGGATGGATCCGGCTGAACCTGCCCTAAGCCAAGCTCTGCGAAGGTATGGCACTTCCAGTTCAGCTCCCGCTGCCAGCTATTGTGGGGGATCCACACCTTCATCTTCTCATCCCGGGGAAGCACGCCTTCCTTCTCCAGCCCTTCATAATAAAAGTTGGCTAGATATTCCAGCGTCTGCGCCCTGTCTCCCTGATTTTTTGCTCTGTGCCAGATACGGACGACGGGAAGCCCGCCGTAAAACTGTACATAAGAAAGCAGGTGGACCTGCGTCTTTTCATCCACCGTATGCAGGATCAATAGCCTTCCCTGTTCATTCCGGGTATCCTCATGTCCCAGATATTTCATCCGGTAGCCGGGGGCGGTCACCGAGTAGCCGTTCCCGTGTCTCTCATAGGGACGGTCAAACCCTGACAGGTTCATCCCGATAAACGGGAACCGCTCCGGGATGCTCTCCGGTGCGATGGATCCACCGCAAAACGGCCGGGAGGAAAAATGCATCAGCTTAATATCCCCGTTATCCTCAATCCGCCATTGGATGAATATCCGGTTTTCTTCAATCTTGATCTCTCTTATCACAGCTATCGCTCCTCTCTGGTCACTCCGGCAATATCCCCTGCCTGCGCTGCTCCAAAAACCGCTACCCTAAGTCCCGCCTGGCGATCACCAGGGGCACTGCCATCTGCTGTGCCTTCCGGATATATTCCTTTGACACCTCATCGTCGGTGATGATCTTATGCACCGCATTCATCGGGCAGATGACCGACACATAGCCCCCGCCGAACTTGCTGCTGTCCGCCAGCACATAGACCTCGTTCGCCGCCTTAAGGACCGCCTTCTTCACCTGCATCTGAGGCGTGGCAATGGAGGTAAGCCCCACGTCAAAGTTGATGCTGTGGATACCGATAAAGCCCTTGTCCACATGAAACTGTTCCATATTGCTAAGGGCCGCATCCCCCATGGTCGCCGCCAGATGCCCGCCCACATGGCCGCCTACCATATAAAGCTCCACATGGGAGATCCCTGCCAGCTCATTTCCTACCAGAAGAGAGTTGGTCACCACTGCCAGCCGTTTCCCGGGATGCTCTTTGATATGCAGCGCCAGATAAAAGCTGCTGGAGGCGTCGTCGATGATGATCGTGTCCCGGTCCTCGATAAACTCATATGCGCAGGCGGCAATCTGCCTTTTGCGTTCCGTGTTGCGGTAGATGCTCTCCGCCGGATACTTGCGCTCCGGCTCTCTGTCAAGCTTCACCGCCCCGCCGTGGGTCCTCATCAGAAGTCCTTCCATGTCCATGTTTTTGATGTCATTGCGGATCGTCACCTCCGAGCAGCCAAACTGCCTGCTCAGTTCCGCTACCCGCACTTTTCCCTTTTCTTCTACTTCACGTAAAATTTCCCTTCTGCGTTCTTCCATAACCTTCCCTTTCGCGCCGGATCATTCCTCCGGGGAATTCTTACTCCCGGTCTCCAAGCTTCGTAGCGCTCTCTTCCTTCGGAGCGCTATTGGCTGCCAGATGACGCACGATCATCTGATAGACCGGCAGAAATTCCTCCCCGAAATCCTGTTTCGGAAAGATCAGCGCCTGCTCCTTACCATAATAAACTCCGATCGTCTTCGGCGCCACAACAGCTCTCGTAACCTCAGCCCAGCCGACATGCCGGCCGCCGCCCTCCCATGATGCCATTATACCGTCCTCCTCGGAAAAAATGTACTCTACCGGCCCTTTATACTCCGGATTGACCTCCACCTGCTTCTTGGCCCTCACTTTAAGCTGCATGGGCGTATATCCGATAAATACCATGGCTGCGATCAGGTAAAATGTAACTCCTGCCGCTCCCGTCCTCCCGGTGGCAAAGCTGAACACTCCTAAAAATATCACCGCAAAGCCTAAGATATTGATCAGAAACCCGCTGAATTTTGAATAGGCATGATACAGCAGGAAATCGTAAAGGGCTTCTTTCGTCATACGGACTGTTATCTTACTCATAGAACCTCCTTATGGAAAAAGCCCTTTTATATTTTATCATATAAAAGAGCTTTTTTCACTTGCTTTTTTTGCTTTTCTTTCGTTTTTATTTCACTTTTTATTTCACTTATTACCTAGTTCACGCCGGAAACCTTTGCATAAGCCCATCCGTCCGGACCATAGATGCCTTTCTGTTTCTTCTGCATATATTTATCAAATGCAGCCGTGATGAACGGACACAGGAACAAGGTGATGATGGATGCCGTCGCACACTGCGCGGTTGCCATCGGGACAAACTGTTCCATCGTCGGATCTGCCTCTGCAACTGCCGCCGGGGTCATGGCAGAGTTGAGGGCTGTCGTACCGATCGCCGCGCCCATGGCATTTCTCTCCTTCTTCGGGAGAAGAAGATTGATGATGAAGAAGAACAGCACTGCCGTTGCAGCAGAGATAAGCCCGAGCACGATGCCGGAAGCGCCTGCTGTCAGGATCGTCTTCACATCAGTCTTTGCGCCGATGGAGATAGTCATGAAAAAGGTCACGATGGGCTGTGCATTCTTGCATGCGTCGCGGAATCCCTTATCAAGATTCCCCCAGATAAATCCGATGAGCAGCGGCACTAACACTGCCACGAGGGACATGATCGGAATGTTTGCAAGTCCTGTAGCACCCAGGGCGATCAGGGTGAAAAACGGTCCGTCGTTCAAGGACAGGATGGAGATCGCTCCCGTATCTGTCGCGTTACCGAACTGTGAGGACAGGGAGATGTATAGGGATCCGTTGGAGTTCGTGATCGCTGCGATCAAAACGAACGGGGCAATCCCGAGGAAACCTGCAGGCCCGCAGATCTTCCCCACAATCAGACCAAGGAGCACGCCAAGCAGGAACTTGGAGCCGGTCATGATCACGCCTTTATAAAGAGGCATACCGACCTGCTTGATGTCGATCATGGAGCCGCAGACAATCAGGAAGAAGCCCATCATACAGGCGTTTCCTTCGTAGAACAGCGCAGTCACGTAGCCGCCGATCTGGAATACCTGCGGCACGAAGGTCGCCAGCACTACCGCAATAACCAGGGGTACGATGACCAGGCCGCCGGGCAGGCCCTTAAGCCTGTTGAGAAGGTCAAGGTCTTTGCGTTCTTCATTGTTTTTTACTTGTTTTTCACTCATTTTGTTTCTCCTCCTAATATATAAGTGTAGGGTTTCAGTACCCAACAGCCAGTTGGGAC